>JAJQDO010000214.1:0-13111 GCA_021202175.1 Clostridiales bacterium
CGCTGCGGCCGCCTCAAAAGCCGGCGGCTCTGAAACGGATCCCGATCATCATCGCCTATGAAGGCTGGGACGCGGCCGGAAAGGGTGGCAACATCAAGCGCCTGACTTCCGCGCTTGACCCTCGTGGTTATGAAGTAATCCCGGTGGCCAGCCCGAAACCGCATGAGAAAAACCGCCATTATCTGTGGCGTTTCTGGACGAACCTGCCTAAGACGGGGCATTTTGCTATCTTTGACCGCACCTGGTACGGAAGAGTCATGGTAGAAAGACTGGAGGGTTTTTGCACAGAAAATGAATGGCAGCGCGCCTATAACGAGATGAACGAATTTGAGAAAGAATTATCCGACTGGGGTGCAATTATTATCAAGTTCTGGGTACATATTGACAAAGATACCCAGCTGGCCCGTTTCACCGAGAGAGAGAATAATCCAGATAAGAAGTGGAAGATTACCGATGAAGACTGGCGTAATCGTGAGAAATGGGATGTCTATGAGGATGCCGTAAATGAAATGCTTGCTAAGACCAGCACGACCTACGCTCCATGGTACATTCTGGAATCCAACGATAAGAAATACGCTCGTATCAAAGCGTTGAGGATTCTCGTAAAAGAGATGAAGAAAAAACTGAAAGACTGAGTGAAAAGAGAACAGGGCAATGCAAAAATGCGTTGCCCTGTTCCAAAGCTTTTCTGGCAGTCTGCTCCTATTCTGCAAGATTATCTGAAAGTTCTGGGGTATTGGGAGATGGCCGAACGAGTGACGCTTCGGCGTGCCCGTTGCGACAGAGGATATAATATATGATGACTTCACAAAAAAATGTACTTAAAATAAAAAACATTATCCTATTGTTTCTGACCGCTTTAATCTGGGGTGTCGCTTTTGTCGCGCAGAGCGTGAGCATGGATTATATTCAGCCGCTTACCTTTATTTTTTTGCGGTCTTTAATCGGAGGTTTGGTACTGATACCGGTTATAGCGATTTTTGACCGGATGAGCCATGTGGATCATGTGGCAGCAAAGGACAAGAACAACATGGCAGCGAGTAAAGGTTTTTCAGATGATACTATGGATGATTCACCTGAAGCAGATATTCGTCTGCCAGAACGTAAAAAAACTCCCTGGTGGAAGGATAAGAGCCTTTTAAAGGGTGGATTTGCATGCGGGATATGTCTGTTTGTCGCCAACTGTTTTCAGCAAACGGGTATACAGTATACAACGGTAGGAAAGGCGGGATTTATCACTGCTTTTTATATTATTATCGTTCCGCTGCTGGGAATTTTTCTCAAAAGAAAATGTGGTGTGCTGACGTGGATTACGGTTGGTATCGCTTTGGTAGGTCTATATTTTCTTTGTATCAATGAGGAATTGCACATACAGAGCGGAGATTTTCTGATATTGCTCTCGGCTCTTTGCTTTGCGGCGCATATTATGGTGGTAGATTATTTCGTCCGGTTTGTGGATGGGTTAAAAATGTCCTGCATTCAGTTCCTTACGGGTGCCGTCTTTGCAGGTATTGGCATGCTTTTGCTGGAAGAACCGCAGATATCCATGATTATCCAGGCTGCGGGGCCGATTTTGTATACCGGTGTGATGTCAACGGGTGTCGGCTATACGTTACAGATAATCGGGCAAAAAGGGGTGAATCCGACGATTGCTGCGCTGATTTTGAGCCTGGAATCTGTTTTTTCGGCATTAAGTGGATTTGTCATTTTGCATCAGATTTTGAGTGTGCGGGAATTGATCGGCTGTGCCCTGATGTTTACGGCAATCATTTTGGCTCAGTTGCCGAGCAGGCATAAAAATGGATGATGACATATTCAGCACTATAACTTAATAAATGATTGGATGCCACACCAGGCACAAAATGGATGATGCGTTAAGACATGTCACACTCGAACTACATAGGATGCGAGAACGTATAAACCAAGTTTAAATAAGTATTACATTTGATTGCATAATAATTACATATTCTACATAATTATGTTGACGGAATGAAAAAATCATATTATAATTTAGGAAGATACGACGAGGTATAGTTATAGTTATATCTCGTCTATTTTAAGGTTTGCGGGTCCTATTGTATCACAATACGTGCCCAAAACCGCATTCATCTACTTTAAAAGGAGGAGGAAAAGAGAATGAAGAAACTGATGATGTCCCTGTTGGCGGCCTTTGGGCTTTGTGTTTTGATTGGTGTGCCGGCCAGTGCCTGTACTTCTTACTATGTAGGCTCTGACCTGACCGAAGATGGCTCTGTGATGTTCGGGCGTAATGAAGATATCAGTTCCGCTTATGACAAGGTGCTCCAGGTTATCGAGTCCCAGGAGATTCCGGAAGATGGGATGTGGGTTGATGAGAAAGGTTATACCGAGTTTACGGCGCCATATTATAATACCAGTATCACAAAGACTTACAGCTATACAGCCTGCCGTGATGCGGAAGAGTATGGCGATGGTCTGTTTGGCGAGATTGGCGTAAATGAAATGGGTGTTGCCATGTCAGCGACCACTACTGCCGGAAATAGTGAGGAAGCAGAAGCAGCCGATCCATTTACTGGCAGCACAGGTATTTCTGAAGAGAATTACGTCGATTACATTTTATGTCAGGCTTCCACCGCACGTCAGGGTGTGGAGATTCTGGCACAGGCGATTGATGATTATGGCGTATGGTATACGGCGGATGGCGTGTTCATTTCCGATAATACAGAAGTATGGTATTTTGAGATTCTTTCCGGACATCAGTACTGCGCGATTCGTATGCCGGATGATAAGGCGGCTTTGATTCCGAACTGTCTGGTGATTGGCGATGCGGATTTGGATGACACGGAAAATGTCATCGCGTCGGAAGGCATCGTGACGGTTGCCCAGGAAGGTGACATTTATGTGGAAGCGCAGGAGAATCCGGAAGTAAATGACATTAATGTCAAGCTTACCTATGCCGGAGAAGGATATAGTTCAGCGAATGCCGACCGTATCCGTGCCGGACAGTATATTCTGACAGGAGTGGATAATACTGATATTTATACTGATGCTTATCAGGACATTTTCTTTGTACCTTCTGAGAAGGTGACCATCGAGAAGCTATATCAGCTGGCAGGAAGCCAGTATGAAGAATATACCGAGGCGGGGATTGATTTTACGGAAGCGAGACCGGAAACGGCGTCTTCTTCCATCCGTTATATCGGTGTGGCGGCTTCTTATGAATGCCATATCATCCAGATTCGCAAGGATATGCCGGCGGAACTGGCCACAGTAGAGTGGCTGAGTCTGAGCAGTGCGGCTTATGCGCCGATGGTACCGTTCTACGGTGCTTTGCTGACAGATGTAGCGGATTCCTACAAGGAAGAGGCGCCGGATTATACCGACACATCTGCTTATTGGACTTACCAGAAGCTTGGAAAGTATTTGCGCTCTGATGCGGATGATACGCTGAAAAAAGCCGTGAAGAGCTTTTATCAGGGTTATGTGAGTAAATTGGTGGATGACCAGGTTTCCGTGGACGAGCAGTTGTTGGATATCTATTATAATGATCCGACCAGCCTTTCACAGACCGCGACCGATCTCGGTATTTCCATTGGCACGCAAACGGTAGCGTTAGCGCAGGATCTCTATGAGGAAGTGACATCCGGTACCGCCCTCAAATTTGAGACCAGCTATGACGATGTCACCTATGCTGTTGAAGACAGCCAGGCAGATTCCACCACAGCTGCGTCCGGCAGTACAGAGACGAGTGCGGCGACCACCGCAAAACCGGCCAAGGTGACGATTAAGAAGATCAAGAATGTTAAGAACAGAAAGATTCAGATTAAGTTCAAGAAGGTTTCCGGAGCGACTGGTTATGAGATCGCTTATTCTATCAATGTGAACTTTACGAAGAAGAAAACGACGGTGAAGACCGTCAGCAGTTCGAAGAATGTGCGTACATTGAAGAGCCTGAAAAAGGGTAAGACTTACTATGTGAAGGTGAGAGCTTACAAGAAGGTTGGCAATACGAAGGTTTACGGAAGCTGGAGTAAGGTAAAAGTGGTTAAGGTAACAAAATAAGGAATTCGCCTCACCTTCGAGTGAGGCTTCTTCCGTGATATAAGGATGGAATGGTACACGTTTGATCTTTATATCACTGATATACACGTATCAATAAAGTGTAAAAAATATAAGAAAAGGAGCATGAAAAATGAAATTAAAAAGATTTTTGACATTTACCATGACAGCAGCCTTGGGTCTGTCTCTTCTGACAGGATGCGGAAGTAGCAGTTCATCTTCAAGTTCGTCTGATGCAGACACATCAGCGGAGGTCTCTTCCGAAGCGGCGTCCGAGGATACTTCCTCAGAAGACAGTGAAGAGGTGACGACCGTATCAGAAGGCGTGCTGACGATGGCTACGAATGCTTATTTCCCACCTTATGAATATTATGAAGGCTCAGAGATTGTTGGTATCGACGCGGAGATCGCGGCGGCCATCGCGGATAAGCTGGGACTGGAATTACAGATTGAAGATATGGAATTTGATTCCATCATCACAGCAATACAGACAGGTAAGGCAGATATCGGCCTTGCAGGTATGACGGTAACAGAAGAACGTTTGCAGAGCATTAATTTTTCTGATTCTTATGCGACAGGTATTCAGTCTGTTATCGTCAGCGAAGATTCTGACATCGAGACGATTGATGATCTTGCTGGAAAGAAGATTGGTGTACAGCTGTCCACCACGGGTGACATCTATGCTACCGACGATTTCGGCTCTGACTATGTAGAACAGTATAATAAAGGAAATGACGCTGTTCTTGCACTGGTGCAAGGCAAGATTGATGCGGTTATCATCGACAATCAGCCTGCCATCTCTTATGTAGCCGCAAACGAAGGCCTGAAGATTCTGGATACGCAGTATGCCGAAGAAGAGTATGCAGCATGTATCTCCAAGGATAACGAAGGACTTTTGGATGCAGTGAATGCAGCGTTAGCAGAATTGGAAGAAGAGGGAACCCTCCAGGAAATCCTTGATAAATATATTGTAGCCGAATAAAAAAGCTCGGGACTGTGCTTCACAGTCCCGTACCTTTTGCCGTTGACATCATATGTATATTTATACAGACGAAACAAGAGATTTCTCGTATTGATTCATAAACTGGACGAAGGAAGTCTGATAAAGGATTCCTTCCATATATGGATGAAAATGAGATAAGATATGAGAATGAGATAAAATATAAAAAGAAAGCGTAGGATAATATCTTGAGTGAATGGTTTTCTGATTTAAGGGCGAAGATCATCCTGGACTTCGTGGAACAACAGAGATATCTTTTTATTGTGAATGGCTTGAAGGTGACCTTCCAGGTGACTTTTGGAGCTCTGATCATCGGTCTGATTCTGGGTGCTGTCATCGCTGTCGTTCGTGTGACGCATGATCAGCTGAAAGAAGAAGATTCCGGCGGTGTGGGGACATTTCTTTTGAAAATCGCTGATTTGATTTGCCGCCTGTATTTGACGGTCATCCGTGGAACCCCGACACTGGTACAGTTATTATTAATGTATTTTGTCATTCTTTCTTCGCCTAATATCAGCAAGACAGTAGTGGCAATCCTTACTTTCGGTATCAATTCCGGTGCTTATGTCGCTGAGATATTCCGTTCCGGTATTATGTCCATCGACAAAGGGCAGACGGAGGCAGGACGTTCATTGGGTCTTGGCTATCTGGATACCATGACGCAGATTATCATGCCGCAGGCGATCAAGAACTGTCTTCCATCTCTGGTCAATGAGATCATTACCCTCTTGAAGGAAACATCCATCTGTGGATATATCGGCTTAAACGAGCTGACAAGAGGAGGAGATATCATACGGGGTACTACATTTGACGCATTACTTCCGTTGCTGGTTGTCGCGATCATCTACCTGGTGATCGTCATGTTCTTTACCTGGGTGATGGGCAAACTGGAAAGGAGGCTGAGAGAAAGTGATATCCGTTAAAAATCTGTATAAATCCTTCGGAGACCATGAAGTGCTCCGCGACATTTCCGAACATATTCTTCCGGGAGAGAAGGTCGTGATCATCGGTCCCTCCGGTTCCGGTAAATCAACCTTCCTGCGATGCATGAATCTCCTGGAGAGACCGACATCGGGCAAGGTAATCTTTGATGGTATCGATATCACGGACCCCTAGACGGACAGCAAAAAGATTCTGCAGCAGATGGGAATGGGTTTTCAGCATTATAACCTCTATCCACACAAGACGATCATGGATAATATTACCCTGGCACCCACCAGGCTGAAGCTGATGAAAGCCGACGAGGCGAAGGAAGAAGCTTTGCGGCTGCTGCGCCTGGTCAATCTGGAAGAAAAGGCAGACGCATATCCTGGACAGCTTTCCGGTGGGCAGAAACAGCGTATCGCCATCGTTCGTTCTCTGGCTCTAAAGCCGAAAATGATGCTCTTTGACGAGCCGACCAGCGCTCTCGATCCGGAAATGGTCGGAGAGGTTCTTGAAGTTATGAAAGACCTGGCTAATCAAGGTATGACCATGGCCGTTGTTACTCACGAGATGGGATTTGCCAGAGAGGTAGGCACTCGTGTCCTCTTCATGGATGAGGGCATCATCCTCGAACAGGGGACGCCGGAAGATATTTTTGATCATCCGAAAGAGGCAAGGACCCAGGAGTTCTTATCGAAGGTGTTGTAGACGAACAAGCAAGGCTTCTGGATTTTTTACCGAAAGTGCTGTAGACAAAGAAGGAAAGCCTCTGGAATTCTTGTCAAAAGCTTAGCGGACGATATATTTCAAAGAAGCGAGATACCTTGTATTCCCAAAATCGAGATGCCTGGTGCCTTTACCGATGACGTTGTAAAGATTTCGGCAGTGCTCTGATCTTGGTTCGGTTCTTGTTTTTCGGCTATTCCCCGCGGAAGAGAGCATAGCGGATGATATCATCCATGACGATGCATACCGGGGTCAGCAGAAACCAAAGAAAGCTAAAGGGCAGACAGATCTGCCCTTTTATATTAAAAGGCAGTCGCGAATAATCCCACACATGAAGATGAAACGTTTTGTTCACGATCATGCCGGTGATGAATTCGTAAATAGTGATGATGCCTGTCCCAATCAACATTTGGGACAGAAACGAGAGGCGCTTGCGCGGGTGTTCATTTAAGGTGCCGATGGTATAGAAGCTTAAGCCACCGCACAGGAACATGGAAAAATGGGAGTAACCCCGAAATAATATTTCAAAATTATAATAAGTCATTCCTCCGGTACATATGATAAACAGTGCCCGGAGGGATTTTTTTATGATCGAATCTGTTTTCATAATCTATGACTCCTTTTGTTGACGAGAATGACGTAAGTACATGAAAATGTATGAGGTAAAATTTTTTTATAAACATTTACATCATGGAGCAGATTGGGACACAGCCACATCATTTTCAGATAGTATTGGTTAATGAGATGAAATTATGCGGTAACGGGGATAAATCGTAAAAGAAAATATTGGAGAAGAGCTGAGAACTACCCATCATCGAAGGCAAATGGGATTCCTGCTTCATTCACCTTGTAACCCGATATTTAAAGCTAATGGGCTTTCGATCACATTTAAAAAACAAGTAAAGTTTGAGATAAAAGTTCTCAAAAACTCAAGAAATAATGAAAGAAAAAGCTTTCAAAATAAAATAATATATGCTAGAATGGAAAATAATCACAGGAATGGATAAAAACGCATATAATATACATCGGCATACAAGATATGAAAAAACACTATGATATCACGGCGGCCTATGGCGGCAGAGATGCAATAGATAAGATATCAGGTGGGTGACGGAAACTATAGTATTGCAGCAAGAAGGAAAGGAGAATTATATGCGTTATGCCATAAAAAATGCACCATTGCCGGTGCTGATCTGCAAATTGGAAGCCGGAGAGTCTATGGAATGTCAGAAGGGAGCTATGTCCTGGATGACAGAATCCATGAAAATGTCTACTGGATTTGGAAATGGTATCGGAGGTAACGGAAGCGGAGTATGGGGAGCATTGGGAAAGGTGGCCAGGAGTGCGGCCACGAAAGAAAGCATTTTCCGTAATACTTATACCTCCGAGGGCGGATCCGGAGAGATTGCCTTCGCATCTACTTTTCCCGGAGAGATCTTGTGTTTTGACGTGTCAAAACAGACGATTGTCGCGCAAAAGTCAGCCTATCTGGCGAACACAGCTGGTGTGAAGATGGATATCTTTTTCCAGAAGAATCTGGGCGCCGGCTTTTTTGGCGGAGAAGGATTTATCATGCAGCGTTTTTCGGGAAATGGCCTGGTTTTCCTGGAAATTGACGGATGCACCTGTGAATATACGTTAGATCGTGGAGAGTCTCTTTACGTAGATACCGGATACATCGCATTGATGGAAGAAACATGCTACATGGATGTAGAGATCGTGAGCGGTCTGGGAAATATCGTTGCCGGTGGAGAAGGATTATTTAACACCAGAGTAACCGGACCGGGAAAGGTCTGGATGCAGACGATGCCGAAAAATGCGCTTGGCTCTTCATTGGCTTCTTATGTTTCTGGCAAAAGGTGATTTTAGTCGAAGTATATTGAAGGGCGGCCTGGAAGTCATACCAGGCCGCCCATTATATTTGTCGATTTTTGTTCTAATTTATTCTATTTTACTTCATGCTATTTCTGATTTTTTTCCACTTCCTGCATCTTCATAGCGCGAACCTTGGATGGCAGTCCGAACAACGTGATGAAACCTTCCGCATCGTGATGGTCATAGAGATCGCCAGTGGTGAAGGAAGCAAGGGATTCGCTGTACAGGCTGTACGGGGATGTGGTTCCAGCCTTGATGATGTTGCCTTTATACAGTTTGAACTTTACTTCGCCGGTCACATATTTCTGAGTGGACTCTACAAAAGCCTGAATCGCCTCGCGAAGCGGAGTGAACCATTTCCCTTCATAGACGAGCTGTGCCAGTCGGTTGCCCATATCCTTCTTGAGGGCCATCGTATCACGGTCAAGAACGAGTTCTTCCAGTTGTTTCTGTGCTTCCATGAGGATGGTGCCGCCAGGCGTCTCATAAACGCCACGGGACTTCATGCCGACAACACGGTTTTCGACGATATCAATGATACCAATCCCGTTCTTTCCACCTAATTCATTTAACTTGCGGATGATGTCAGCCACTTTCATCTCTTCGCCGTTGATGCTCTTTGGAACACCAGCTTCAAAGGTCATAGTGATATATTCCGGTTCATCCGGTGCTTTTTCCGGAGAAACACTTAACACCAGTAAATGATCATAATTCGGTTCTTGCGATGGGTCTTCTAATTCCAAACCTTCATGGCTGATATGCCATAAGTTCCGGTCACGGCTGTAGCTGCTGTCCGCGGAAAATGGCAGGTCAATGCCATGTTCCTTGCAATAAGCGATCTCAGCTTCCCGGGAATCCATCGTCCACTTGTCATCACGCCATGCGGCGATGATCTTCAGATCCGGTGCCAGGGCCTTGATGCCCAGTTCAAAACGAATCTGGTCGTTTCCTTTTCCAGTCGCGCCATGGCAGATCGCTGTCGCGCCTTCTTTTCTGGCAATCTCTACCAGCTTGGCGGCGATGCCGGGACGAGCCATCGATGTGCCCAGGAGATATTTGTTCTCATAGACAGCGCCAGCCTGCACACAGGGAAGAATATAATTCTCACAGAAATCATCCGTAATATCTTCTATATATAACTTGGAAGCGCCGGAATAAAGGGCTCTTTCTTCCAGACAATCCAATTCTTCGCCCTGCCCGCAGTCGACGCAGCAGCAGATCACGTCATAATCATAATTCTCTTTTAACCACGGAATGATCGCTGTGGTGTCCAGTCCACCGGAATATGCCAAAACAACTTTTTCTTTGCTCATAATATGTATCCTCCTTAAAGTATAAAAAAGTATATTTCTCATTATGATGATGGTTTTAAGCTTTTGTCCCATGCACCAATTCATAATATACGTCATTCCTTTCGGTAATGCAAGTGTTTTTTTAAAAAATAATTAATAAATATTAATTAATACTTGCATAAATTGCGAATATACCGTATAATTATCAACGCCAAGTGAATATTTATGAATTTTTAGAGTTGTAGGTTCGGCTTCGTAAAAACAATCTTGCCATTGACGAGAAAATGTGGGATAATAACAATTTGTGGGCCTTTGGACAATAAAACAGTTAGTAAAGCAATTTAGATATAACGATGTTTATATTATAATGTCATAACACATATAAAAGAAAACAATAATATGATTTAAGCGACAAAAGCCTGTTTTCTAAGAATTGCGCTTAGTATATGCCATTTGTTGCGTTCGGTTATATACAAAGTATGGTGTTCACTGGACCAAAATGAATCTTTTGCCAGATAAATCATAGTATGGAATTTATGCTGCCATCGGCGGCATGTTAACAATATTGAAAACGGTGAAACGAAAGGAAGAGAGTGATGATAAAAGCAGGAATCATCGGTTCCACCGGCTATGCCGGCCAGGAACTGGTCAGGATTTTGTTAGGACATAAAGAAGCAGAGATAAAATGGTACGGTTCGAGGACTTACGTCGATCAGCCCTATGCGGATGTTTTCCGTAATATGTTTGAACTTGTTCCGGACATTTGTAAGGGTGAAGATTTAAGCCGACTCTGTGATGAGGTGGATGTGATATTTACAGCGACGCCGCAGGGGTTGTGCAGTACGATGGTCAGCGAAGATATTTTATCGAAAGTTAAAATTATCGATCTGAGCGCGGATTTCCGTATTAAGGATGTGAATACTTATACCAGTTGGTATGGCATTGAACACGGCAGTCCCGAATTTATAGAAGAAGCTGTGTACGGCCTGTGTGAATTTAACAGAGAGGAGATTAAGAAAGCGAGGTTGGTGGCGAATCCGGGCTGTTATCCTACTTGCTCTTTCTTGTCCATTTATCCGCTGGCCAAGGCGGGATTGATTGATATGAAATCTATTATTATCGATGCGAAATCCGGCACTTCCGGGGCAGGGAGAGGCGCGAAGGTGGCGAATCTTTACTGTGAGGTCAATGAAAGCATTAAGGCCTACGGTGTGACGAGCCACCGTCATACGCCCGAGATTGAAGAGCAGCTTTCTTACGCGTCCGGACAGGTAACGATCATCAATTTCACGCCTCACCTGGTTCCCATGAACCGGGGCATTCTGGTGACCGCCTATGCTAATTTGGTGCAGGATATAACCGAGGAAGAGATGCGAAAACTGTATCAACAGGCGTACCAGGGGGAACAGTTCGTCCGTTTCCTTTCCGCAGGTGTTTGCCCGGAAACTCGCTGGGTGGAAGGCAGCAATTATGTGGATGTGAATATCAAGAAGGATGAGAGAACCGGCCGCGTCATCATGATGGGCGCCATGGATAACCTGGTCAAAGGCGCAGCGGGACAGGCTGTGCAGAATATGAATCTGATGTTCGGATTGCCGGAAAATACCGGGCTTTTGATGCCGCCGGTATTTCCGTAATTTGTTGACAGAAAATGACACACTAGGTTCACCAATAGTAACAAAAGCGTGTCTAACAGAGGAAGCCGTAGTTGAAGATGGAACAGAATAAAGAGTATATAAAATAGTATGTTATATAAATTGAATCATACCTGTAGAATTGTATCTATTTGTATCTATTAGAATTGTACTATTAGAATTGTATCTATAAAAATGGAGAAGGAGAATAACATGAAAGAGTTAAAAGCAGGCGTCACGGCAGCAAAAGGTTTCCAGGCAGCTGGGCTGCGGGCGGGAATCAAAGCCGGGAAGGACAATAAGGATATGGCTATCCTGTATTCTGAGGTACCTGCCGTTTGTGCTGGAACCTTCACGAAAAATATCGTAAAGGCGGCGCCGGTTCTTTGGGATCAGGAGGTTGTGACACAGTCAGGAAAAGCACAGGCGGTCATTATAAACAGTGGAATTGCCAATGCCTGTACAGGAACAAAAGGTTATGCCAATTGCCGTAAGGAAGCGGAGATCATCTCCAGTCTTCTTGGCATGCCGAGGGAACAGGTTCTGGTGTGTTCTACCGGGGTCATTGGCGTACAACTGGACATGACGGTGATTCAGTCCGGTATCGAAAACCTTGTTCAGGCAAAAGCAGCGACGGCAGAGAGTGCCAATGACGTGGCGGAGGCCATCCTGACAACCGATACGCATAAAAAAGAATATGCTGTGGAGTGTGAGATTGACGGAAAAAAGGTGGTTGTCGGCGGTATGTGCAAAGGTTCCGGCATGATTCATCCCAATATGGGAACGATGCTGGCTTTCGTGACCAGTGATGTGGCCATCGAGCAGCCACTGCTGCAGAGTATTTTGAAAGAAGAGATTGCGGATTCCTTTAATATGATCTCGGTGGATGGTGATACATCCACGAACGATACCTGTCTGATCCTCTGCAATGGCATGGCAGGAAATGCAACGCTGACCGATGAGAGCGAAGGCCTAACCACATTTCGTGCGGCTCTGCGGGAGGTTCTGATTTACCTGGCAAAACAGATAGCCGGAGACGGCGAGGGATGCACCCGACTGTTTGAGGTGACCTGTCATGGCGCGTCTTCCAAGGAAGAAGCCAAAATCATCAGCAAATCTGTAGTTTGTTCCAGCCTGACGAAGGCGGCGGTTTTCGGAAAAGATGCCAACTGGGGACGAATCCTCTGCGCCATGGGATACAGCGGTGCCCAGTTCGATCCGGAAAAGGTAGATATTATTCTGGAGAGTGATAAAGGAACGGTTGCCATCGTGAAAGATGGGATTGCCACCGATTACAGTGAGGAATACGCGACAGAAGTCCTCTCCGGCAATCCGGTGAAGGCCATTCTTGACGTCCATGCGGGGGAAGCCACAGCGACCGCCTGGGGATGTGACTTAACCTATGAATATGTAAAGATTAACGCAGATTATCGGTCATGAGTTTATAATAAACGGCAAGAGGCAAGAGATATTGTCGTTAACCATAAATATCCGTAAAAAAGATAAAAAGATAAATCGGACGAAAATTTCCAAAAAGAGGAAACCGTGTCCGTACAGAAAGAGTAAGGGTACGGACGAAAACTCCAAAAAGAGGAAATAGTCCGTACAGAAAGAGTAAGGGT
>JAJQDO010000214.1:13211-29126 GCA_021202175.1 Clostridiales bacterium
ACGGACGAAAACTCCAAAAGAGAGGAAACAGTCCGTATAGAAAAAGAAAAGGTACGGACGAAAACTCCAAAAGAGAGGAAACAGTCCGTATAGAAAAAGAAAAGGTACAGACGAAAACTCCCAAAAAGAGAGAATAATCCGTACGGAAAAAGAAAAGATACGGACGAAAACTTCAAAAGAGAGGAAATCGTCCGTACGAGTGAAAAGAAAAAAACAAAAAGGGGCATAAACATGTTGGAACTGAATGAGATGAATAATGAGATGATGAAGGCCGGCACTCTTATTGAGGCGCTGCCCTATATCCAGCGATTTTCCGGGAAAGTCGTGGTGGTAAAGTATGGCGGAAGTGCCATGCTGGATGAAGAATTAAAATATAACGTGATTAAGGACGTCGCTCTCTTGAAGCTGATTGGGATGAAACCGATCATCGTTCACGGTGGGGGCAAGGAAATCAGCAAATGGGTGAAGCTCTCAGGCAAGGAAGCAGAATTTTATAAAGGACTGCGGATCACGGACAAAGAGACCATGGAGATTGCGGAGATGGTCTTAAATAAGGTGAACAAAGAACTGGTCGGCCTGATGCAGAAGATGGAAATGAATGCCGTCGGTATTTGTGGAAAAGACGCCAACATGCTGCACGTAGAAAAGAGAATGCCGGATGGTAAAGATATCGGTTATGTGGGAAATGTGACATCGGTGAACACAGATATCTTATACACATTGATGGATGCCGGATTTATCCCGGTGATTGCGCCGATCGGAATGGATGAGAATTTTGATTCCTACAATATCAACGCAGACGATGCAGCCTGCGCGGTGGCGAAGGCGATGAAGGCGGAGAAGCTGGTCTTCCTCACGGATATCGAAGGAGTTTTTGTGGATCCGACCAACAAGAAAACATTGATTTCCGAGATGGATGTCAACACGGCCCGGGAATTTATCGCCAACGGTGTGGTCGGCGGCGGGATGCTGCCCAAGCTGACCAACTGCGTGGAAGCCATCGATCAGGGCGTATCCCGTGTCCATATCCTTGACGGACGAGTAGCCCACTGTCTGTTGCTGGAGTTCTTCACAGAAAAAGGTATCGGAACGGCAATCCTGAAAGAACCGTTATTTTAAAGGAATAAACTTTGATTCAACTTTAATGAGCCAAATAATCTGACGAAGTTCAGATAAGCATTGAATTATAGCATTGATGATTGGATTAGATCAGAATACAAATCGAAATCGCATGACGTGAATTTAAGCATTTATACTATAGCATTGATGAATGGATCAAATCGGAATACAAACCGGTATCGCATGACGTGAATTTAAGCATTTATACGATAACATTGATGATTGGATCAAATCGCGCTGACAATCCATCGAGTTTTAAAGAGAATAAGGAGGAAAAAATGAGTTCCATGCAGGAATATATGGACCGGGGCGAGGAATACATTTTGAAGACCTATAACCGCTTTTCGGTCGTATTGGAAAAAGGAGAGGGCGTATATCTTTATGATACGGACGGAAAGAAATATCTTGATTTTGCCGCTGGTATCGCGGTATTTGCCCTGGGATATCATAATGAGGAATACAACAATGCGCTCAAAGAGCAGATTGACAAGATTCTTCACACGTCGAATTTATATTACAATGTGCCTGCCATCGAGGCGGCGGAAAAAATCGTAAAAACTTCCGGGATGGACAAGGTATTCTTTACCAACAGCGGTACGGAAGCCATCGAGGGGGCATTGAAGGTGGCCAAAAAATATGCTTATGTGAAAGATTCGTCCAAAGAATACGAGTTCATAGCCATGAACCAGTCCTTCCACGGCAGAAGCCAGGGCGCTCTGGCCGTCACGGGAAACGCTCATTACCAGGAAGGATTTGTGCCCAAAGAAATGCGCGCGGTCTTTGCTGAATATAACAATCTCGATGACGTGCGGGCAAAAGTCACGGATAAGACCTGCGGCATCATCTGTGAGGTCGTGCAGGGTGAAGGCGGTATCTATCCGGCAACGAAAGAATTCCTGGAAGGACTGCGACAGATCTGTGACGAAAAGGATATCCTTCTCATTTTTGACGAGGTTCAGTGCGGTATGGGTCGGTGCGGCTCTCTGTATGCCCATGACCTCTATGGGGTGAAGCCGGACGTGATGGCCCTGGCAAAGGCTCTGGGCTGCGGTGTTCCAGTGGGGGCTTTTGTCGCTGCCGAAAAAGCATCCCATGCTCTCGTGCCAGGCGACCACGGAACCACCTATGGGGGAAATCCTTTTGCGACAGCTGCAGTCAGCAAAGTATTTGACCTTTATGAGAGCCTGCAGATCGTGCCGCACGTGAAGGAAGTGGGTGCATATCTTTATGAGAAACTGGACAGCCTGATGGCGAAACATGACTGTATCGTCGATCATCGCGGACTTGGCTTGATGCAGGGGCTGGAATTCTCCAGTCCGGTAGGAGATATCATCTTGAAGGCCATGGATAAGGGGTTGATACTTATTTCAGCCGGAACCAACGTGATTCGTTTTGTACCGCCTCTGATCGTGACGGAAGAACAGGTGGATGAGATGATCGGTATTTTGGATAGTGTGATTGCATAAAAAAGAAAAAGACCTCCATACTATAATCAACACAAAAACGACGATAGAAACAAAATGGTAAGTAAGTTAACGCAGCCATCCCGTTGCGTTGTCATTAGTCAACGCAGCCATCTCGTTGCATTGTCATTAGCCAACGCAGCTTTCCTGTTGTGTTGTCGTTAGTTAACGTAGCCATCTGTTAAAGTGTTAGGTTTTAGTAGGGAGGTTTTTATGTATGGTATTATAACTGCCCTGGTTTCCGGGGCATTGATGAGCATTCAGGGGGTTTTTAATACGGAAGTGACGGACAAAACCGGGTTGTGGATAACGAATGCTTTTGTACAGCTGACCGGATTCCTCGTCTGCCTGGTCATCTGGCTGATCAAGGAAAGAAAAATCACGTCACCGATTGATCTTTTGACGGTAGAACCGAAATATCTGCTCCTCGGCGGCGTAATCGGCGCCTTTATCACATTTACTGTGATCGCCGGAATGACCGCGTTAGGACCGGCTAAGGCGACGATACTCATCGTATCAGCCCAGGTGGTCGTGGCATATCTGATCGAAGTTTTTGGCCTTTTTGGTATGGAAAAAGTTGGATTTGAATGGACGAAGCTGGCCGGTACCGCATGTTTTGTGATGGGAATTATCATTTTTAAAAGTTAATACTTTTAATTATCCAAAGGCCCGCTTGTGGAGCACGTCCCCGTGAATGCGCAGCCACTCTTCCTGTTCTTTATAGTCAGGCATGACAGCGGCTACTTCCATCCAGAACCGTTTGGAGTGGTTCATCTCTTTGCGGTGGCAAAGTTCATGTACAACGATATAATCAATAACCTTTTGGGGAGCGAGCATTAAAAGGCAGTTAAAATTCAGATTTCCTGCTCGGCTGCAGCTTCCCCATCTTGTCTTCTGGCATCGAATTGTAATCTTGCCATAGCTGACTCCTATAATCTTCGCATAGTAAGCCACCCGTTTGGGGAAGATACTTTTTGCTTCCTTTGCCAATCGTTCGATATCTGCATCTGTCAGGGGCTCTTTGCAATCGTAGGCTGTTTCCGTCTTTTCCAGCCGCATTTTTTTCAAAGTCTTGTCAATCCAATCCGAACTTGCCTGTACATATTGTCGTATTTCTGAATCGGAGCTGTAATAAGAAGTACGGACAATAATCTGCATGTCCCGGTTGATCTGTAAGGTAGTTGTTCTTCGATTACTGCGGATGACGGAATAAGGGTAGTTCATGATAGCGCCTTTCTGATCAGGTTGCTGACCTGATTACTGATCTGATTACCGATATAGTTCTACTTTTGGTCTGGTTCTATGATGCTGAAAATGGTTTTGAACGACACAGGATGTATTTTAACATACATTTTGTGTAGAATCTATAAAAATTTATGACAAGAACGAAGGAGTTCGGAGGAAACGTTACTATTCGTGGGGCGACGTTTTTATCCGTATTTCCGTTATCCCATGAATCAGTAACTCTGAGATTTTATATTTGCGCATTTAAATTTCCTATTGACAAAATGCTCTGGATTCACTAAAATAGAATGGTATGTTTACATTAGATTGTCCGTGTCCAGTATAATGTAATGAGTAAGAATACAGAGCGTTACAGTTCGCGCATAGCTTAGAACCGTAACCACAGAGCTGAATATATTTGGAGGTGTACAGATTGGCTAACATCAAGTCTGCTAAAAAACGAGCTAAGGTCATCGATAAGAAAACTTTGAGAAATAAGATGATCAAGTCCAAAGTGAAAACATGCATTAAGAAGGTGGAAGCAGCGATCGTTCAGAACGACAAAGAAGCGGCGAACGCAGCACTGCTTGTGGCGATCTCCGAGATCGACAAGGCAGCATCCAAGGGTATTTTCCACAAGAATACTGCATCGAGGAAGATTTCTCGTTTGACAAAGGCTGTTAATAAGATTGCTTAGAGAGAATGATATACGTGTCAGATGAATTTTGACGATAAAAATAAAACCTGGAAAGAGCGGCTGCTTTCCAGGCTTTTTGTTTGTTAGGATGGTTCCCGGTTTTTTATTTCTTTATTCTACCAGTGCCTCGATCAGGGTGATGCTGTCATCGAGATGTTCTGTGTTTGAGATGATGACGGCGTATAAAGGCTCGTTATCCTCTGTCTGGTTATATGTGTCGGCGAATTCCGTCCCATCCAGATTTATGGCATAACAGCCGTCGATTCCGTCGGAAAGGTCCACTTCGCCGTATTCATCCTCGGTCAGATTCGCCGTGTTATAATCCAGCATCTCTTTTTCCAAAAGCGAGTTATACAGTTCCTCCGGAAGGAATGTATCCAATGTTGCACATGCGTTGAGAGCCAGCAGATATTCGTACATGTCTGCGTTACAGATGGCGACATCGATGCGCTGGGCGGAAACCTGGGTCATCACTTCCATCTCGTAAAGATAATAGTAGGAATTGTCATAATCGAAAGGCTGATCCTCATTTACATCGACATCCCCTTCCGCGCCATCCTGCTGTAGATCGGAGATGAAATTGTTAAACCAATAGGAACAGCTTTCCTCCGTGTTCAAAACGACGCAGACCCGCAGGCGGCAAGGACGTTGCCCTTCCCAGAGCATGTGCGCGAAAACACAGACGCAGATGATCAGTGTGAGGATGAGTGCAGTCGGTAATTTATAATAATCCCAGAAAAATCCAAGCTTTTTCTTGCCGGAAAGTCTTTTGAAGGTGTTCCAGTCTCTTTTCATTTCCTGACGAAAAATGGAAGGTTCTTTTTCTTTCCTTTTTCCCATATATTACAGTCAGTCCTTTCTATATATAATCACCAATACATAATCTTATTTATAACAGCCATGGATCGATATCGTCGCCAGGCTGCATTGTTTGATCTTTCGACTTGGAATCGGCGGAAGCGCTCATCGTATCTTCTTCGAGTTCCTCGTCCTTATAAAGTTCCGGCAGAAATGGCGCCAGAATAGAGGCGAACAAGGCAATCACGGTCTCGAAAGCCAGTCCGGGAACGATAAACATGAGGCCCGGAAGAATGTGGCAGACCCACAGGGCGATGACGATGCAAATCAGCATTCCAAATGTCTTTAAAATGTTCTGTATGCAGAGTGTGAAGGCCCAGATCAGCAGGTCTTTGCTGCTGCGTTCAAATTTCGACAATAAAGCCAGAGTATAAAGGGTGACCGACGCCCATAAAATGAAGATTACGATAAAGAAGAAAAGGAAAAAGCTGTAGATTCCTCTTCCGGCATTGTAGCACAGGTAGATATCGAGGGCAAGAAACGCGCCGAGAAGTGTGAGAGGAATCCCTAACAGCATGCCCTGCTTGATGTTCATGCGGAAGGATTTGAAGAAGTCCTTGGAGACATAGCCGCCTTCGCCTCGGACGATGCCGAAGAGCGAGTAAAACAATGCAGTGGTGGACGGGCCGATGGTGATGATCGGCAGGCAGCATAACAGCCAGAGGCAGTTCAGGACAAATACGTCGAAGATGCGGCCCATGGCTGTCCAAAAAGGATTCGTGGAATCAAATAGTTTACCCATAGTACAAAAATCTCCTTTCCTAATTTATAGAAGTCTGTATGAACCTTAAGACAAAACTTCTATATTGTTGCAAATAATTGTTATAGAATGTTGATCTCCTTTTATCATAACACGATGATGATATATATCGTTAATGATATATGCTGTATCGGCGTTAATCACTGCCTTGCCGTTCGCGGGTTGTGAAATCCGCCACAGTTCATTTTATATTGTGGCGGAAACAGATATTCTGTCACAAACTGACAATGGGTGTCAGGAACACCGCAAACAGGTAATGAATGATATGAAATGTCATTCGAATGGCATTTTTGAACAAAAACAGATGGGAATATTGTGCATATGTTCCAAAACCATGTTTGATGATTATCGGTAAAACATGTAAAAATATAGTTTCATGTATTGTTTATAGAGATTGTAACAAATATAATGAGGGATTGCAAGAGGAAAATGTCAATTGACTGACACATTTTTTGAGGATATTTTTACTGAATTTTAGTAAATTTCGGTTAATTTTTACCTGAATTTAAGGAGAGATATCTCTTTTTGAAAGATTTCAAAAGAAAAATGAAAAAAATTAAGAAAAAATATATAATAATCGATTGACATATCCGAAAGATGGTGGTATAGTCATGATAACCGGAGCGGATGTTTCTTAAAAGTAATGAGACAGCGGAGAAATCAGACAGCACAGTGACGAGACAGCGGAGCGATGGCAGACGAAGAGACGGCAGCTGGAACCGTATCTTCGATTTTAAAATTATTTTTACAAGAACAAGGCTCGGAAAGATTTATAGTGAACGACAATAGCTATTGTCGTTCACTATAACAAAGAAGCACACGGTCGCATTAGGAATGGCCGCTGACGTAGGCCGCGATCGGAGCGATAATAAACGACATAAAGTCGTTTAAAAAGGAAGATGAATGGCGACAAGGCCCATATAAACGCCAGCATTTTCCCGAAGTATTTTCATCAAAAGGAGGAAAAAGAAAAATGATGATGAAGAGGATGAAAAAGGCTGCAGCGGTTACGCTGGCAGCAGTAATGGCTTTATCAATGGCAGGGTGCGGCAGCTCCAGCAGTAGCAGCGAGGGCAGCACGAACGCGGAGAGCACAGGCGGCTCTATCACGATCTTTAATTCCAAGAGTGAGATTCAGGATCAGATGGAAGAGATGGCGGAAGAGTACAGCGCAGCGACAGGTGTTGACGTAGAAGTATATTATTCCAGCGATACCGTAGCGGCTCATCTGGCTACCAAGTATTCCGCGAATGACCCTTACACGATCTCCATGGTTGACGCGAAGGACGTTTACAGCCTGGCAGAAGACTATGCGATAGATCTTTCTGATGAAGAATGGGTAGATTACACAGACTATGCGATTACGGTGAACGATCAGGTCGTTGGGTTCCCAGTATGTATTGAGGCACGTGGTATCATCTACAATGCGGACGCCATTGAAGCCATCACCGGAGAGACATTTGATCCAGCTGATTATTCAACACTGGATGCTTTCCAGGCTCTTTGCGAACAGTTAGTAGCTGGCGGTATGGAAAGCCCGACCGGTATCCTGAAGGAAGACTGGTCTCTCGGAGCACACTTCCTGGCAGAGGTTTATGAGCAACAGGACGATGTGGAAGCATTTGTAACTTCCCTTACCGAAGGTACAGCAGACCTTGCCAACAATGAGAAGTTTAATTCTCTGATGGATACGTTTGATACCCTGATGACCTACAATTACGCAGCATCTTCCGCGATTGCGGCAGAACGTGAAGTAACCTCTCAGAAGCTGGCAGAAGGCGAGATTGCTTTCATGTTCGGTGGAAACTGGGATTGGAGCGTTATCAATGCGTATGATTACACAGAGAACCTGGGCATGATGCCTGTTCCGCAGAACACCGACGATGGAACGAATGAGATGTTAGTCGGCGGCGGTTCCAAGTACTTCTTTATCGATTCTTCCGACAATACGTCTGATGAACAGCGTCAGGCAGCAAAAGATTTCCTCAACTGGCTTGTATTGGATGAAGATGGTAATGCTTTCCTGACAGAAGATTGTAATCTGGTTCCGGCATACTCCAATATCGATGCATCCGCACTCGATCCGTTGTCTCAGTCTGTAAAGTCTTATGCTGACGCTGGTTCTCTGATTGACAACTATAACTATCTGCCAGATGATCATTATTCTCTGAACGGCGCAACTATGCAGGAATATCTTGCTGGACAGATCGACCGCGCAACGTTAGCTGCTGACATTGAAGAGTATTGGACGACAGCAGAGGTTATCGAACACTAAAATGCAGACGAATAAGGGATTCCAGGCTATTTGCGCAGGAAATGGCGGGATGTTTTGACACTGGGGTCTGGTGATCATTCATCATAAAGAGTTGAGTACTGCCATAATACTGTGAGTTCCATATATTCCGGCAGGAGAATTTCCTGCCGGGGTCTTTCGAAAAGGGGGATTTGATGTATGAAGACCAATACTATGTCCTATAAATGCAAGCAGTTTCTGATGTTTGCGGGGATTACGACGGTAGTATTTGCAGCTGTTGTTATCGTGCCCTTCATTTACGGTCTTTATCTGACCTTTACCAGCTGGGACGGTGTATCTAAGACGAAGCCTTTTGTCGGGATCGCCAACTACATAACAACCTTCCAGGACAGCGCGTTCTGGGCAGCGATGGGCAGAACGTTTTTCTATGCGATCTTTGCCGTTATACTTGTAAATGTTGTCGCATTTATCCTGGCTTACCTGGTAACCAGAGGAGTGAAAGGACAGAATTTCTTCCGCGCAGGCTTCTTCGTTCCGAACCTGATCGGTGGTATCGTCCTTGGTTATGTATGGAAATTCGTATTTAACCGTGCTTTCGTTGCTATTGGAAATGCTCTTTCCGTCGGATTCTTATCCACATCCTGGCTGGCAACGACCGGTGGCGCGATGCTTTGCCTGATTATCGTGGCGGTTTGGCAGTATGCCGGATACATGATGCTGATTTATGTTGCAGGATTTATGAGTGTATCGAATGATGTGCTGGAAGCGGCGAAGATTGACGGATGTACCGATTTCCAGACCATCACAAAGATCTCGGTGCCTTTGATGGTATCGTCCTTCGTACAGTGCCTGTTCCTGACCGTTACCAGATGTTTCATGGTTTACGATGTGAACCTGTCCTTGACAAACGGCGAACCATTTAACAGTTCGGTTATGGCCGCGATGCATGTGTACAATCAGGCCTTTACTTATAAGAATTACGGTACTGGTCAGGCAGAAGCTTTAGTTTTGTTTATTGTCTGCGCAATCATCGGATTATTACAGGTTTACGTTGGTAAGAAAGCGGAGGTGTCAGCATAATGGATAATAAAAGTGAAAAAGCTGCTCGTAATAAAAAGATTCGTCATGCTCTGATGCTGATATTGTTAGCGATATTGTTATTCTGCTTCGTTTTCCCGTTTATTCTGGTCATCATAAATGTATTTAAGGTAAAAGCGGATATCACAACGAACCCATTGGCGTTGATTGGCGCGCACGGGTTCACGTTGGAGAACTTCCCGAAGGCTATGGAGAAGATGAACTTCTGGAGAGCCTTTGGAAACTCTCTTTGCATTACCGTTTTTGCTACAGTATTCACGCTGCTCCTGTCTTCCATGACAGCCTTTGTGATTGTCCGTAATAACTGGAAGGCAACCGCTTTACTGTTTGCCTTGATGATCGCTTCCATGGTCATCCCGTTCCAGGTATTGATGATTCCTCTGGTATCTCTTTACGGCGGTTTCCTTGGTATCTTAAATCATCGCGCGACATTGATATTTATGCATGTGGGATTCTCAGTATCCATGGCGACGTTCATGTTCCATGGGGCGATTAATACGAACGTACCGGTTTCTCTGGAAGAAGCGGCGACCATCGATGGATGTTCCCGCTGGCAGACTTACTGGAAGGTTGTATTCCCGCTGCTCAGACCGACGATCGCTACGGTAGCAATCATTGATGCCATGGCCTTCTGGAATGACTACCTGCTTCCAAGTCTGGTACTGGCAAAGAAAGAACTTTACACCATTCCAATCGCAACGCAGACTTTCTATGGAACATTCTCCACAGATATCGGCTTGATCATGGCGGCTCTGTTGCTTGCTATGTTACCGATCCTGATTCTGTATCTGTTCCTGCAGCGTTACATTGTGGAAGGTGTTACGGCCGGCGCGGTAAAATAATACGATTAATATAATTGCGAAAATATGGTATCTACTATGGTATCTTCTCACGGTGATACGTGAATTGGTAACAAGTCATTTACAACAGGAGCGTGTGATCGTTTAGATCATGCGCCCCTGTTTTTATCTTCTGGGAAATTTTGTTCCTATAGGATAAAAAAAGCTCCGCTATGGATGCGCACTCACGCAAGTGGATTTATGTCGCTGACTCGACCGCGTATTCTCTTTATGTATTATTTTTCAATCAAAAATTATTCTATAGTGTAAGAAATAACCAAAAATTTGCTCAAAATTGCAATATAATAATCGATTGACATAGGGCATGAAAAATGATATTCTCAATGAAATGAAGCCGTTGTTTTGTCTGGATGGGAGTGGGTCTGTAGCTGTCATTCGTGTTGTATTGTCATGAGAACAGGCAGCAGCATTTCCCATGTCAGACAGGTCATTTTTTTATAAATCAAGGGGATTGAATATGAGCATAATTTTTGATGACACCAACAAGACTTTTAGCCTGCATACAAAGAATTCGACCTATCAGATTCAGATTGACATATATGGATATCTTCTTCATTTATATTATGGAAGAAGGACAGAAGGGTGTATGGATTACCTTTTGATCTATGCAGACAGAGGATTTTCCGGGAATCCCTATGACGCCGGGATGGACAGGACGTATTCTATGGACTTTCTGCCCCAGGAATTTCCCCAAAAAGGGACCGGAGACTATCGTAATACGGCCTGTATCATAAAGAATGCCGACGGTTCGCTCTGCAGTGATCTTCGTTACCGGTCTCACAGAATTGTGAAGGGGAAATATGCCCTGCCGAAGCTTCCGGCTGTCTATGCTGATACGGAGAAGGCGGACACCCTGGAGATTCTTTTGCGGGATGACTGCAGCGGTGTGGAAGTGATTCTGCTTTATGGCGTCCTTCCAGATGTTGATGTGATCACGCGCAGCCTGATCGTAAAGAATATAGGGGAACAAAAAATACATTTGGAAAAGATAGAGAGCGCATGCCTTGATTTCGTCGGGGGAGAATATGACGTGATAACCTTTTATGGCCGCCATACCATGGAAAGACAGACGCAAAGAACACCCGTTCCTCACGGTACGTTGCGGGTTGGCAGCAGAAGAGGCACCTCCAGCCACCAGTATAATCCGATGCTGATTCTCGCACAGAAGGAGACGACAGAAGATTTTGGCGCCTGTTATAGCATGAGCTTTGTTTACAGTGGCAATTTCCAGGCAGAAGTAGAGAAGGACCAGTTTGATCAGACTCGTGCGCTTCTTGGTCTTTCGGAAGAAGGATTCACTTATCCGCTTTCCGCAGGAGAAAGCTTCACTGCGCCGGAGGTCATTTTATCGTATAGTTCTACAGGTTTGCAGACCCTTTCGCAGAATCTGCATCGCTGCATCCGTCATCACGTATGCCGGGGAAAATATAAAAACACGCCCCGCCCGGTTCTTGTGAACATCGGGGAGGCAGCCTATTTAGATTTTACAGGTGAGTCTATCTACGTGTTGGCTGTGGATGCATAGGCGCTGGGAATGGAGATGATCGTGATGGATGATGGCTGGTTCGGCAACCGGAAGGATGATGACCGGGGACTTGGCGACTGGTATGTAAACGAGGATAAATTAGGGGAATCGCTCGGACACCTGATTCATCGCATTAATGAGCTGGGTATGAAGTTTGGCATCTGGTTTGAACCGGAAGGCATCAGTGAAGACAGTGATCTGTACCAATCGCATCCGAACTGGGTCTTGTCCATTCCGGGAAGAGATCCGGTGCGGGCACGCAATCAGCTGATGCTTGATTTCTCCAGAAAAGATGTGGTGGACGCCATTTTCCAGATGATGTGTACCGTACTCGATCAGGGCAATATCGAGTATATCAAATGGGATTTGAACCGCAGCCTGGAACCGATCTTTTCACGGGATACGGCGGAACAGGGACGGGTATCCCATGATTATGTCCTGGGATTATATGATTTTCTGGAACGGATTGTGCGTAGATATCCGGATATACTGCTTGAAGGATGCAGTGGCGGCGGCGGACGCTTTGACGTCGGTATGCTCTACTATACGCCGCAGATCTGGTGCAGCGATAATACGGATGCTTTGGATCGCCTAAAAATACAATACGGCACTTCTTTCGGTTATCCTATCTCCGCGGTCGGTTCTCATGTGTCAGCCGTGCCCAATCACCAGACGGGACGATCGACGCCGATGGAGGTGAGAGCGGTGACAGCCATGGCTGGGACATTTGGTTATGAACTGGATCTGGGTAAGATGTCAGAGGAAGAGACGGCGGCGGTCCGGGAACCGATCTGTCGTGATAAAAAGTACGCTTTACTGATTCAAGACGGTTTGTATTACCGCTTGTCGGATCCTTTTGCGAACGAGGCCGTTGCATGGGAATTTGCGGCTGAAGATGGATCGGAGGCTCTGCTTAATGTCGTTATGCAGAATCATCACGGGAATATGACGGTAAATTATGTCCGCTTAAAGGGATTGCTGCCAGATCGTTTTTATCAGGAAGAAGAAAGCGGCCGCATCTATCCGGCGAACGCTCTGATGGAGACGGGGATTCCGATGCCCATCGAGATGGGCGCTTATCGCGCTTATCAGAGACATTTTACGATTTTGGGATAATTTATATATTTGGGATAATTTATATCAGCAGAGATGTCAGATAGGGTATGATATCTGGTATATTTATGGATTATGATATTTAGTTATAGTGGAGTACGACAATCCGGAAGGTTATGCCGTATTGAATGAATCGAATATGTCGTGTTCCGTTTTGTAAATTAGGGATATGATAATGTATTTTAAATTGTAGTAATCGGATATACCGTGTTCCGTTATGTTAATTAATTATACGAAAATGTATTTTAAATTGTAGTAATCGGATATGCCATGTTTCATTATGGTAATGAATGCCATGAGATTGCATTATTAATCAGTGACATAATATAGCATTATAAATTAAGGGGAGAAAACACAATGAAACAGAATACGAAGAAAAGTCGCAAAAAGAAAAATGCGGAGGATACGACTTTTTATTTCAGGCTGAAAAGCCGGCATGACGAGCTGAAATGGCTGTACATGGAACTTTACGGGAATGAGTCTATGTTTGCCGAGCTCTGTGACAATCTTTATGCATTTTATGAGAGCAGAAATGTAGATTTGAAAGAGGTGGACCTGGCGCGGGAGAAATCACCGGATTGGTACAAGAAGAACGATATGCTTGGCATGATGTTCTACATTGATAATTTTGCCGGCAACATGAAGGGCGTGGAAGAGAAGCTTTCGTACATTGAGAAATGTAACGTTAACTATATCCATCTCATGCCATTTCTGGATACCGTGGACGGCCGTTCCGACGGCGGATATGCCGTGGCGGATTTCCGCAAGGTCAAGGAAAACCTGGGTACCATGGATGATCTCGAACATCTGACCGCAGCCTGCCATAAAAAGCATATCAATGTGTGTATGGATTTTGTCATGAACCATACCTCGGAAGACCATGAATGGGCGAAACGGGCCCGTGCCGGAGAAGGCGAGTACATGAGCCGTTACTTCTTTTTTGACAACTGGACGATACCGGAACAGTTTGAGCGCACGGTTCCACAGGTATTTCCGACGTCAGCACCGGGGAATTTTACCTGGCTGCCGGAATGCAACCACTATGTAATGACGACATTTTATCCGTACCAGTGGGATTTGAATTATCTGAATCCCCGCGTGTTCAATGAGATGATGTATAATTTTCTTTTCCTGGCAAACAAGGGTATCGATATCATTCGGATCGACGCCGTGCCGTATATATGGAAAGAACTGGGGACTTTCTGCAGGAATCTGCGCCGTGTGCACACCATCGTGCGGATGATGCGCATCATCAGTGAGATCGTCTGCCCGTCCGTTCTTCTTCTGGGCGAGGTAGTCATGGAGCCGGAAAAGGTGGTGCCCTATTTTGGAACCGTCGATAAACCGGAATGCCATATGCTTTATAACGTGACGACCATGGCGACAACCTGGCATACAGTGGCCACTCGCGATGTCAGCCTCTTGAAAAAACAGCTGGATACTGTGTGCAGTCTGCCCAAGGAGTATGTTTTCCTGAATTATCTCCGCTGTCATGATGATATCGGCTGGGGGCTGGATTATGATACGCTTCGCACGAAAGGACAGGAAGAGGTTGCCCATAAACGATATCTGAATGATTATTTCCTGGGAATTGCCGGGGATAGCAACAGCCGGGGCGAGCTTTATAATTACGATCCGGTCACGAAAGACGCCCGTTTCTGTGGGACGACTGCGTCCCTGTGCGGTATCGAGAAGGCCGGCTTTGAAGGCAATGCCGCTGCCATGGACAAGGCGATATCCCTGGATGTTATGCTCCATGCCTACATGTTCACCCAGTCCGGCATCCCGGTGCTCTACAGTGGGGATGAGATCGGCCAGGTGAATGATTACAGTTATAAGGAAGACCCGATTAAGGCAGATGATTCCCGTTTTATCCATCGAGGCCCCATGCACTGGGATCTGGCGGCGCAGGCTGATGATGAGACGACGGTGGAAGGGAAAATGTTCCAGCGTCTTTCCGAGTTGGAGAATATCCGCAAAAGAGAAAAAGTCTTCATGACCAATGCCGATATATGGACGGTAGAAACCTACGATTCTTCTGTCTTGTGCATCGGACGTTATTATGATGGCGAAAAAATGTACGGACTGTTTAATTTCAGTGAATATGACAAGACGGCCTGGATCAATGAAGAAGGAATCTACGAAGACCTGCTGACGGGCAAGGTTCGCATGGCAAAGGGCGTGGATATCCCTGGATACGGCTTTTATTGGCTGAAAAAGCTGTAAGAATGGGATAAACAATGAAGTTTGGGGAATAGGTAAAAGGAGATAAAAACGATGAGTAAATATGATGTAACTGCTTTGGGTGAATTGTTGATTGATTTTACGGAAAATGGCACCAGCGCGCAGGGGAATCCTGTTCTGGAAGCGAATCCAGGCGGAGCGCCCTGCAATGTGCTTTCCATGCTCAATCGTCTGGGCCATAAGACGAACTTCATCGGCAAGATTGGCAAAGATATGTTTGGCGACCAGTTAGAGGATGCCTTGAAGGAAGTGGGCATCGGAACGGAAGGTTTGATGCGCGATGACGAGGTTCACACCACGCTGGCTTTCGTGCATACCGCGCCGGACGGGGACCGGGAATTTTCCTTCTACCGTAATCCAGGAGCGGACATGATGCTTTCCGAAGGAGATGTGAAGGCAGAACAGATTGAAAACAGCAAGATATTCCATTTCGGATCCCTGTCCATGACCCATGAGGGCTGCAGAGAGGCAACAAGGAAGGCGATATCTATCGCTGAACAGGCCGGGGTGCTGATGTCTTATGATCCAAACTTAAGGGAACCGCTGTGGTCTTCTATGGATGAGGCAAAGGAGCAGATTACGTATGGCCTGTTCCATTGCTCTATCCTGAAAATATCGGATAATGAGATTCAGTGGCTGACGGGGTTAGAAGATTATGACGCCGGTATCACCCAGGTTCAGAAGAAATATGACATTCCGC
>JAJQDO010000091.1 GCA_021202175.1 Clostridiales bacterium
ACGGACGGATCTTGTGATTTTACTGTTTTAGTCCGTACGTTTCTCTCTCCTGTACAGACGGATTTCGCATTTTTGGCATTTTGGCCTGATTTTTTCTTTCTCTGAAAAGATCCAATTTCTCAATTTGACTGTTTTAGCTCGTTCATTTTTATTCAGCTACAGATTATTTTCATAATTCTGTCATTTTCACCTGCTCATGAATTATCCCCTACCCAATAGTAACCGTTTTTCAAGGAAATTACATATTTTTCATGACAGTCTGTCCTCCACCGTCTCGAGAAAATCTTCCCAGGCATCCGGATGTTCTACATAATATAGAGGGCATAATTTCCCCGTGACATCGTAATGGCGTATGACGTCATCCGAAGATAACCCATAAGTATCGCAGAGCCATGCTGTCAGTTGTACCAACGATGCATAGGTTTTTTTGTTGAACTTTCCATTCTCCTTCTTATGACAGCACTCGATGGAAATCGTGTCTGAATTCCTGTCATTGGAAGCGTAAGCAATCTCATCCAACGGAATACACTGGATGATTTCCCCGTCCAGTCCGATGATAAAATGACTGCTGGCCTTCGTGATATGCGTGTCCTTCAGATTCTCAAAATAATCTCGGTTCTCCTGGGCCGTCGTCCCAGCATTTCCTACATAATGAATGACGATCCCATTCACAACATCTAAGGATATGCCGCTGCGACTGTAAGGATTCTCCTCGATAAAGTCCTGTATGATCTCCGGCCTACCGCAAGCCCCATCCTCTGCCGCCAGAATCTGATACTCTTCCGTATCATTTTTCAGCACGTCCCCCTGCTGGCTCGTGTCGTCCTGATCTATGTAATCCTTCTGTGAAAATACAGCCATCTCTCCCACGACATGGGCAAATACCGCGATTGCCAAAGATAATGCAGCAATACAGAGAAGCGTTTTCAGATTTCTTTTCAAGGACTTCTCTATCTTCTTTTGTCTCGCCGATATCTTTTTCCACATTCTTTTTACAGAGATTCTCTTCCTGGTTCTGACGGCGGACGTCTTTTTCGATTTTCGCAAAGCAGTATTCTTTTTCAATCTATTCTTACGCGTACTCCCCTTCCCTCCTTCTCACTTGAGGATAATAACCCAACTTATAATTATCTGCCCTTGATTATCAACTTTCCTCCTTCTCACTTGAGGATAATAGCTGCTGCCTGGATGTCATCACGGAAATAGAGATCTTCCCTCCATCTGCCTGAGAATCATAGTCCTTTTCCATCTTTCTCGGTTTTTCCGGTTCCCTGCAACACAGAGAGCTATTTATAATGCTTAAAAAAACTTCATTCCGCTTTCCGTTGATTTTTAAATCGCTGACTACAATCTCGATCATGATTCTGATCGGCCATACCTTTTTTATACATAGTGATGCCTGCGAAGCTAGTGTACCATCTCAATTATAATTTTAATTATAACACTGCCCATGCCGCCATCCGCTGCGTTGGTCTACGCTCCACTTCGGTCCGCGCTTAAACGAACGTCCACTGGACGTTCAGCGCCGTCAATCGACGTAGCCCGCTACGCCTCCTTCCTTCGCCTTGCGGTATGACGACATATTCAGCACTATAACTTAAAAAATGATTGAGACGGCACACTAGCATGTCAGTTCACTATAACAAAGGGCAGACTGCACAGATATATTCCATATATATAGAGGAATCATCTGAATCAGCCTGCCCAAATATTATAGTGAACGACAAAAATAATATGTCATTTAATATGTCATTCACTATAAAGATGATGTATACAATCGCACAAAGAATGACTGCTTAAGCAACCTGCGATCGGCGCTATAGTAAAAGACATAAAGTCGTTTACTATAATATATGTTGAACAGAAGAGATTATTCTACACTGTAGTTAGGCGCTTCTTTCGTGATATGGATATCATGCGGATGGCTTTCCTTCAGTGAAGCCGCGGTAATCTTCACAAATCTGCCCTTTTCTTTCAGTTCCTCAATGGTTTTTGCTCCGCAATATCCCATACCGGAACGAAGTCCGCCGATTAGTTGGAATAACGTATCTTCCACGGTCCCTCTGTAAGCCACACGGCCTTCCACTCCTTCCGGAACCAGTTTCTTCGCGTTCTCCTGGAAGTAACGGTCCTTACTGCCGTTTTCCATAGCGGCAAGGGATCCCATGCCACGGTATACTTTATATTTCCTGCCCTGATATAACTCGAAGTCTCCAGGACTCTCATCACATCCGGCCAGAAGCCCGCCGAGCATGACCACATTCGCGCCGGCTGCGATAGCCTTGGTGATATCTCCGGAAAACTTAATGCCGCCATCGGCGATGATTGGGATATTATACTGCTTCGCCACCTCATAACAATCCATCACTGCCGTGATCTGCGGTACGCCGATACCGGCTACCACACGGGTCGTACAGATGGATCCAGGTCCGATTCCTGCCTTCACGGCATCCACGCCACAATCGATCAGTGCCTTTGTGGCAGCGCCGGTCGCTACGTTTCCGGCGATGACCTGAAGGTCAGGATATTTCTCCTTTACCAGAGCGAAGGTCTTCAACACGTTAGCGGAATGGCCATGTGCCGTATCGATTACGATCACATCCACATGCGCGTTCACCAGCTCGTCCACGCGGTCCAGGATGTCCGGCGTCACACCGACTGCCGCCCCGCAGAGGAGCCGACCGTTCTCATCCTTCGCGGAGGACGGATACCGAATCTGTTTCTCAATATCTTTAATAGTGATCAAACCCTTTAAATTAAAATCATCATCGACGATCGGAAGTTTCTCTTTTCTCGCCTTCCCGAGAATCTGTTTCGCCTCTTCTAAGGTGATGCCTTCCTTCGCGGTAACGAGTCCGTCCGCTTCTGACGTCATCGATTCTTTAATCTGCTTATCAAAGTTGGTCTCAAACTTCAGATCCCGGTTGGTGATGATGCCGACAAGCCGACCGTTCTCTGTGATCGGCACACCGGAAATGTGGAACTTAGACATCAGTTCCTCGGCCTGTCTCAAAGTATGCTCCGGAGATAAGTAAAACGGATCCGTGATCACGCCGTATTCCGAGCGCTTTACCTTATCTACTTCCTCCGCCTGCTGCTCTATACTCATATTCTTATGAATGATTCCGATACCACCCTGACGTGCCATGGCGATCGCCATCCTGTATTCGGTTACGGTGTCCATGCTGGCGCTCATCAACGGAACATTGAGCTTGATTTTGTTTGTAAGCTTCGTCTGAAGCTGCACCTCATTCGGTATCACTTCTGAATAAGCCGGCACTAATAAAACGTCATCAAATGTAATTCCCTCTCCGATAATCTTTCCCATATCGAAACGTCCTCCTGTCAGTGTATCTGCGATATCAATGTCAAAAGCGACGCGTCCTTCCACATCAGAAACATACTGCCGATGTGCCATCCTTCTGACATCCATATCTGATTTTAAAAAGTAACTCAAAAATGCTATATATAGTGATTTAATTAGTTATGTTAGCACAAAAAAGGGATTTTTGTCAACACTACAAGATATACGGATTTTTTTGAGATATTTTAGTATTTTTAGTTAAGTTGACTGTCAATAATGATCAGGTTGTCAAAAGGTCATTTTCATTGCTGATAAGATAAAATGAGGCCAAGGAAATGTACAGTCCTCAGCCTATTTTGATTATATGAGATTATTTACCGGATAATTTGGCGTCAATAGCTGCCGCCGCCTTCTTCCCGGCACCCATGGCCAGGATGACCGTCGCCGCGCCTGTCACGGTATCTCCGCCGGCGTAGACGTTCTCTTTGGATGATTCCATAGTCTCTTCATCGACAATGATGCCGCCCCATCTCTGGCAGTCCAGACCCGGCGTTGTCTGACGAATCAGCGGGTTCGGGCTCTGTCCGATGGCGATCACGACGGTCTCCACATCGATGATGTAGTTGGAACCCTCGATCGGTACCGGGCGTCTCCTGCCGGATGCGTCTGGTTCTCCCAGCTGCTGTTTTACGATTTCCATGCCCTTCACCCAGCCATTTTCATCGCCCAGGATGGCAGCAGGGTTATTTAAGAAACGGAAAATGATGCCCTCTTCTTTGGCATGATGCAGTTCTTCCAGACGAGCAGGCGCTTCCTCCTCGCTTCGTCTGTATACGATGTATACCTCTTCCGCGCCAAGACGTTTTGCCGTCCGGGCTGCGTCCATAGCCACGTTACCCGCGCCAACAACCGCGACTCTTCGGCCGATCTTCACCGGCGTCGGTGTTTCAGGAAATTTATAGCCTTTCATGAGGTTCACACGAGTTAAGAACTCATTCGCGGAATACACGCCGAGAAGGTTCTCTCCCGGAATATTCAGGAAACGGGGAAGTCCCGCGCCGCTGCCGACAAATACCGCTTCGTATCCGTCCCCCATCAGTTCATCAATGGTAATGGAACGGCCCACGATCACGTTCGGCTCAATCTTCACGCCCAGGTCTTCCACATTCTTAATCTCTTTCGCTACAAGTGCCTTCGGCAGACGGAACTCCGGAATCCCGTCGCTCAGCACGCCGCCCGGTTTATGTAACGCTTCAAATACAGTACCTTCGTATCCTT
>JAJQDO010000350.1:0-1620 GCA_021202175.1 Clostridiales bacterium
AACGCATCTTTGATTGTTAAATTTTGAAAGTTTTTTGCCATATCATATCCTCTCCTGAAAGAGGAATTCTGTGGTTTAAGTATATCCAATAAGATGGTTTCTTTCAAGTGTATTTTTTACATAATATCAAATTTCCCCCATAAGGCTATGATTTTAAAGCAGGGCAGCGACCTGTCTTCATGAAATGTGTCATTCGGTCTATAATGCAGTTTTCCACTGCAACAATCGTAATCACTTTGTTTATTGTCACACAATGAAGTGATTGATACTTAATGTCCTGAACGGGCTTCTCTCATTTCTACGGAGATATATTGAAAGATTTCATGCTCGATATTCCCGGAACCGGACAAACTCAAACGTTGTCCGCTTCTCATACTTTCCATTCACAATCTTTTCCTCTGCCACCCGCATATCTATGCCTCCAATTGACGAATTTCATAATTTTTTAAACCCATTTCACGAATGTTGTTGTTTTTTAAAACAAGTTCGTTTATAATAGTGTCGACCTTAACGCTAAGGTCATTTTATTTCTATATCTATAATAAGTTTGATAGAAACATTGAGCTTATTATAAATCCCATAATAAGTTTGATGCAAAGGCTTAGCTTATTATAATAAGAAAGAATGCATCCTGGGGCATTTTTGCGCCGAGCGCATTCTCGCTCCAAAGCGTAATTGGAGCATAACCTGACAGCAGATAATTGATTTGCTGTAAACAGTAACAACATCATACTATTATTATATTAAAGGAGTTGACAAGGATTAATGGATCATTCATTAGGAATTGATATTGGCTCTACCACCGTGAAGGTTGCTGTCCTCGACAGCAAGCATAAGATTCTTTTTTCTGACTATAAAAGACATTATGCCAATATAAAAGAAACGTTGCAGGAGCTTCTTGCCAAGGCCCATGATTTGCTGGGTAACCTCACCATCCATCCGACCGTAACCGGTTCTGGCGGGATGGCGATTTCTGAATATTTACATATTCCATTTTGTCAGGAGGTCGTCTGTGTTTCCACGGCACTGCAGGACTACGAGCCGAAAACAGATGTTGCGATTGAGCTGGGCGGGGAAGATGCGAAGATCATCTACTTCACCAACGGAATTGAACAGCGGATGAACGGTGTCTGTGCCGGTGGAACCGGGTCGTTCATCGATCAGATGGCCAGTCTTTTACAGACAGACGCTAAGGGTCTGAACCGGTTTGCAGAGCATTATGACACGATTTACCCGATTGCCGCCCGCTGTGGCGTTTTCGCGAAAACGGATAATCAGCCTCTGATTAATGAGGGGGCTTCCAAGGAGAATCTGGCGGAATCGATTTTCCAGGCGGTCGTAAATCAGACCATCAGTGGCCTGGCCTGCGGGAAGCCGATCAAGGGACACGTCGCTTTTCTCGGCGGTCCGTTGCATTTCCTGCCGGAATTAAAAAATGCATTTATCCGCACCCTGAATCTGGATGAAGAACACATCATCGACCCGCCGCACTCGCATCTGTTTGCGGCCGTTGGCGCTGCCTTAAATTCCAAGCAGTATTGTGCCCTGTCGTTTGATGAGCTTCTGACATATTTTGAATCTGAAATGGAGATTTCCTCTAATGTGGAACCACTCAGCCCG
>JAJQDO010000350.1:1630-4544 GCA_021202175.1 Clostridiales bacterium
TTGATTCTCAAATTTATCTTTAATATAATTTCTATAGACGGCAAAATCTATTCAAGAACCATGCGGTATACGATGAATTTATCAAAGACCATAATCAGTTTAATGTAAAGCAGGGTGACCTTGCGACATACAAGGGCGATTGTTATCTGGGTATCGACGCTGGTTCGACGACCACGAAGCTGGCTCTGATTGCAGAGGATGGCTCTCTGCTGTATCGTTTTTATGACAATAATAACGGCAGCCCGCTGAAAACATCTATCAAGGCGATCAAGGAGTTGAAACGGCTGATGCCAAAAACGGCGCACATCACCGGTTCCTGTTCCACCGGATACGGGGAGGCTTTAATCAAAGCGGCCTTTCAATTAGATCATGGCGAAGTGGAAACGATGGCGCATTATTATGCCGCTGCCTTTTTTGAACCGGAAGTAGACTGTATCCTGGATATCGGCGGACAGGATATGAAATGTATCAAAATAAAGAATCAGGCCGTGGATAACGTGCTTTTAAATGAGGCGTGTTCTTCCGGGTGCGGTTCTTTTATCGAGACGTTCGCCAAATCGCTGAATTACTCGGTGGAGGACTTTGCCAAAGTGGCATTGTTCGCCGAATACCCGGTAGACCTGGGTTCCCGCTGTACGGTTTTCATGAATTCGAAAGTGAAGCAGGCGCAGAAGGAAGGAGCCAGCGTAGGCGATATTTCCGCCGGTCTGGCTTACTCGGTCATCAAGAATGCCATCTTGAAGGTTATCAAACTGACCGACCCGAAACAACTGGGCAACCGTATTGTCGTGCAGGGCGGTACTTTTTATAATGACGCCGTGCTGCGGAGCTTCGAGCGTATTTCCGGCTGCCATGCCGTGCGTCCGGATATCGCGGGCATCATGGGAGCCTTCGGCGCTGCATTGATTGCCAAGGAACGGGCGGAGGAAACCGGCCCCACTTCCATGCTTTCCATGGATGAAATCATCAAGCTGGGCTATGACACCAGCATGAGCCGCTGCCAGGGATGCAACAACCATTGTCTGCTGACCATCAACGATTTCGGTAACGGCCGCCAATTCATCTCCGGCAACCGCTGCGAGCGTGGTCTCGGCCTGGAAAAGAACAAAGAACATGTCCCGAACCTCTATGACTACAAATATAAGCGTATTTTTGGATATAAATCTTTGAAAGAAGATGAGGCGCCGCGAGGGGTCATTGGCATCCCGAGAGTATTGAATATTTACGAGAACTATCCGTTCTGGCATACATTTTTTACGAAACTGGGATTCCGTGTCGCCACCTCACCGAAGTCTTCCCGTAAGATTTACGAGCTGGGCATCGAGTCCATCCCCAGCGAGTCGGAATGCTATCCGGCGAAGATCGCGCACGGTCATGTGATGTGGCTGCTGCAAAAGGGTATCCGCACGATTTTCTATCCGTGCATTCCATACGAACAAAATGAGACGCCGGACGCCAACAACCATTACAACTGTCCGATCGTCACATCGTATGCGGAAAACATCAAGAATAATATGGAAGAACTCCGTGACCCGGATGTTCTTTTTATGAATCCTTTCCTGGCGCTCGATAATGCCGAGGCCCTGAAGGTTCGCCTTTTGGAGGAACTCAGCCAACATTATGATGTGACCCAGGAAGAGATTAATCTGGCAGTAGATGCCGCCTACGAGGAATCTGCCCGCGTACGGCAGGATATCCGCAATAAGGGCGAAGAAACCCTGGCATGCCTGGCAGAGACCGGCCGCATGGGCATCGTCCTCTGCGGAAGACCGTATCATATCGACCCGGAGATCAACCATGGCATTCCAGAGCTGATCAACTCTTACGGCATCGCCGTTTTGAGCGAGGATTCCATCTGCCACCTGGGCAATGTGGAGCGTCCTCTCATTGTCTCCGATCAGTGGATGTATCACTCCCGCCTCTACGGGGCAGCCAATTATGCGAAGAAGAACAAACAGCTGGAAGTAGTACAGCTGAATTCTTTCGGTTGCGGCCTGGACGCGGTCACCACGGATGCGGTCTTTGATATTGTGACGTATTCCTGCATTATCTACACGGTGTTAAAGATTGACGAAGTCAATAACCTGGGTGCCGCCAGAATCCGCATTCGTTCCCTGATTGCGGCAGTCCGGATTCGTAATAAGAAACATATTGAACCAAAGATCGTGCCGGCTAACATCGAAAAAGTAGAATTTACCAAGGCTATGAAGGAGAATTACACGATTCTCTGCCCTCAGATGTCCCCGATTCATATCAATCTGCTGGCTCCGGCCTTCCAGGAATGCGGCTATAGCATTGAAGTGCTGCCGGAAATGGGAAAAACCGCCGTGGACAACGGCCTGAAATATGTAAATAACGACGCCTGCTATCCTTCCCTGATTGTGGTGGGACAGATTATGACTGCCCTCAATTCCGGCAAATATGACCTGGATAAGATTGCCGTACTGATCTCACAGACCGGCGGTGGCTGCCGTGCCACCAACTACATCGGCTTCATCCGCAGGGCTCTGGCTAAGAGCGGCTACGGACAGATTCCGGTCATCAGCATCAGTGTGCAGGGCATCGAGAAAAACGAAGGCTTCCAGCTCACGGCCGGACTCGTCCTCCGCATGCTCCAGGGCGTCATTTACGGCGATCTCTTCATGCGATGCTTATACCGCGTCCGCCCTTACGAGAAGGTGCCGGGTTCCGCTAACCATCTGCACGAAGTTTGGGAAAAACGCTGTATCAAATCGTTGAAAAAGGCACGTTATGGAGAGTTCCGAAAAAATGTGAAAAATATCATCCACGATTTTGATACGTTGCCAATTACGGATGAACGCAAACCACGAGTAGGAATCGTGGGCGAGAGTCTGGTAAGATTCCTTCCAGACGCCAGCAGCCGCCTAGTGGACCTGCTGGAATCCGAGGGTGG
>JAJQDO010000187.1 GCA_021202175.1 Clostridiales bacterium
TATTTCGTAGTTGTTTATACGTCCACGTAAGCATCGATGCCGGAATCCAGCGTGTCAGGGAACTATGTCTTAGTCGAGCTCTCGACCGATTACACGACGTCCAATTACGGTGGAAGCAGTTCGGGTTCAGGAGATGGTGCCGGAATGACAGGCGGCGGAAATCGGTCGGGTTCCGCTGCTGAGGATAATACAGGAATGATAGGCGGCGGCAGAGGCGATCTGGACAGTTCTGAAACAGGCTCCGAAACAGAGGGAACCATGAAAGAGCGAAGAATAGACGAGGGAGATTCAGATAACAGCGAATCAGAATCGACTGGGACGGGCGCCTTGGACACAGATGAAGCCGAATCGAATACGGGTGATTCCAGGATGGGCGGTGGTTCTTATGGAAGAACTGGATTATCTTCCTCTTCGGCAAGTAATCAATTTACCGTTACATTTACCCAGACCGGTGAGATCGCTTCTTCAGAAGGAACTGTGCTGGAAGCCCAGACAGACAGTTGCACGACGGAATATGAAAATAATATCAATCTGCTCGTGGATAATTTCACCCAGGATGTCTTTACTCTGAGCGATGGCACGACGATGATGTACAGTCTCTACCTGCCGGAAGATTATGACGAAAATACGACCTATCCTCTCGTTTTGTTTATGCCGGATGCAACGGGAGAGGGAAGCGATGAATATCTGGCGCTGACAGAAAGTCTTGGTGGCGTTATCTGGACCACAGAGGAATGGCAGAGCGAGCATGAAACCATCGTTTTGGTGCCGCAATACGAGAGCGGAAACACGGAAGACCCGTCCTATACCATGGAACTTCTGGAGGAGATTACCGCACAGTATAGTGTGGATACGTCGAGACAATATCTTGTCGGCCAGTCTTCTGGAACGATTCGTTCCATCAAGATGCTGATCGACTACCCGGATGAATTTGCCGGTGCTTTGCTGGTGGCCGGACAGACCGACGAAGCTTATACGGATTCCATAGCGGAGCTTTCCACCCAGAACATCTGGATGATCTGTTCGGAAGGCGACGCGAGAGCTTATCCGGGCATGACCGAGATTACGGAAGCTGTGGAAGAAGCTGGCACACAGGTCACGACAACCCAGTGGTCCGCCACTCTTTCCGATGACGAGCAGGAACAGCTCGCTACAGAGCAGGCGGAAGCAGGAACCACCATCAATTGGACGATCTTTGATGCGGAAACCGTTATGAACGAAGATGTGGAAGCCAGTGACGCCACGGAGCATATGAACACCTGGAGAGTCGCCTATAATCTGGACACAGTGCGGGAATGGCTTTTTGAGCAGACGAAATGATATCGCGGACTATTTTAAACCAGATAATATGAAAATGCAGCAACTGCTTTTCAAGTGGATCATCTGACATTGTAAGAACGATTTTTTGAATGGAAATCTGATATCATAAAAACGGCTCTTCAAGCATATGATTTTTGACACCGCAAGAACGGCTCTTTAAACAGATGATATGACACCGCATAAATGGCTTTTCAAACAAATGATATGACACCGTAAGATGAGTTTTAAACAATTTATTTTTAACAGATTATAAGAGAGTGCAGGCACGAAATGTTGTCCACCTATGGGTCGTCAGACCGCTTAGAGAAGGGACAAAAATCATGTCTGCTTTCGTTTGCAGAAGAGAAATAAATAAATTTTGGGATCTCTTAAAGGGGAAAATCGACATTCGTCATAAAAGAATTATGGTAAAATCCATATGGAATCAATGTACGTTCGATACACCAACTCGATAAAAGTAAAACAGGATAAAGTAAAACAGGAGGTGTGAAACCCATGGAAAAGATACCATTTAATGATAACTGGAAGGTGTGGAAGGATCTTGATCCTTTTGAACTGATCTTTCGAGTTCCTGATGATGCGGTGACAGTCGACCTGCCTTATGACGCTATGTTCCACGAAACACAGAAAGAGGGAACAGCAAATGGCGGCTATACCGGCAATATCGATGGGGCGGAATATAAATATTATAAGGAATTTTATGTGGATGAGGCAGATCGGGGTAAAAAGATGTTACTACAGTTTGAGGGAATTTATCGCAATGCTCTGGTTTTTGTCAATCAGTCTAAGGTAGGGGAATGTCCTTACGGCTACACGGATTTTTCTGTGGAGGTTACGGATTACATCAAATATGGGCAGAAGAATATCATTCTCGTTCTCGTCAAATGTGGTACAAAAAGCAGTCGTTGGTATAGTGGTGCCGGCATTTATCGGGATGTTTATCTGTATAAAGGAGAATTCCTTTATGTTGATCCGTATGGATTGCGGGCGACGACGTTGGACATCGATGCGGACGGAGCGCTGGTATGTGTTTCCGCGGAAGTTCACAACGAAACCTTGACAGCTGGAACTTATGACATGTCGATAAAAATCACGGATGCGGAAGGAAATATCGCAGCAGACCAGACGTATCCTGTCCGCATGCGCAGTCGCAGTACCCTGCATTTCCGCAAAAATATTTATTTAGACGGCGCGAAACTGTGGGATGATAGAGAACCGAACTTGTATACCGTGAAATTTACGATTGCAGAAGGAGATAAGCTTATCGATGAAAATGTAATCACAACTGGCATCCGCAAACTTTCTCTGGACGCTCGTCACGGCCTGCGCATCAATGGCTGCATGGTGAAATTACGTGGCGCCTGCATCCATCACGATCAGGGCATCCTGGGTAGCACTACCTATGATGACTACGAGTACCGCCGGGTGCTGCGCCTGAAAGAAGCTGGATTCAATGCCATCCGATCCGCGCACAATCCCGCTTCTCAGGCATTGTTACGCGCCTGCGACAAGCTGGGGATGTATGTGATGGATGAATTGGTGGACGTATGGAATAAGAGCAAGGTCAGCTATGATTATTCTGTGGACTTCGAGCGCTGCTGGTCGTCTGATATCGAACACATGGTTGATGATGATTACAACCATCCATCTGTCGTTTTGTACTCAACCGGCAATGAGATCTTCGAGATCTGCACGGAAAAAGGATTTGAGACCAGCCGCATGTTAAGCGACCGGTTCCATGAACTCGACCCGACCCGTTATACCACGAACGGCATCAATGGCGCCTTCGCGGCGGGAGATGACTTGAAGCAGATTGTGGACGACATCACCCACGGCGAGGCCGACACGGGAAAAGGCGACGTTAACGTATTTATGGCCGCCATGGAACAGGATATGCCGGGTATCGTTTCCCATCCGGTTTTGGGAGGCATTCTGGAGAAACTGGAAACAACCATGGATGTCATCGGCTATAATTATATGACTGCAAGATATTTAAAAGATGCGAAAAAATATACCGACCGTATCATGGTCGGCAGCGAGACCTATCCGAAGCAGATCGCGGAGAATTGGGGCGTCATCACTGCCTGCTCCCAGCTTCTCGGTGCCTTCACCTGGTCCCGCTGGGCGTGTCGGGGCGAGGTGTCCTCCGTCTATCCGGACTTGATGAACACCGGTGGTGACCTGTCTATCGCCGGAAACCGTCGTCCGGTATCTTACTATCGTGAGATCGTCTACGGCCTGACCAAACAGCCCTGTATCGCGGTGCAGGATCCGTCACAGTACGGAAATCCTCGTTTCTTCGGGCCATGGTGCTTCACGGACTGTACCTTTAATTATTTCTATGAGGGACAAGAAGGCAAATCGATTATGATTCAGGTTTATGCCGGAGGAGACACTGTCGAATTATTCCAAAACGGACGATCCCTTGGTGTACAGCCCTGCGGGAAAGATACGGCGTATGAAACACAGTACAATACCACCTACGAGCCGGGAGAGTTGCTTGCCGTCGCCTACGAAAACGGTGCGGAAATCGGTCGCACAGTTCTGCAATCCTCCGGCAAGGCCAGTGGATTGAAATTTACCGCAGAGAAGTATGACACACTGACCTTCATCAACATTGACGTGGTAGATCAGGATGGGCTTCTGGTTGCAAATGCCAAAGAACCATTAACTATCCATATCGAAGGGAACGCGAAACTTTTGGGATTCGCCGGGGTTGGTGCCCTTCATAAAAACGGCTTCGAACAGACCACGACCACATCGGGAGAAGGACATGCCCTTGCGGTGCTCAAACCGGCAAAAAATTATGAGGAGATTAAGGTCACTGTATTCGGTGAGAATATCGGTGTGGCAGAGATTGTTTTGTAATGTGGAAAAACTACTGGATGGCTGAAAGGAACGGTTTCAATAAGTGCTTCTGAACAAAAATGCCTTGGCCCGGCAGGGTTACCGTATTATCTTATTTTGTAAATTTAAGCAAATGGGATGACAGTTTTCCTGCGAAAGTATTTCCGTTATAAATTCATTTTTCATTTTTCTAGGATAAAATCCAAGAGAACGGTGACAATCTGCTTATTTTATAAATTCTTTACTGTCAGATCCAATATAGAATTGTGCAAATAATTACAATAATAGGAATATTAGTAGAAATTTATAATTTTTGAAATTTTTTGTAGATATATCCCGAAACCTGTGTTATACTTTCTTTTGAAGAACTTTTTTC
>JAJQDO010000007.1 GCA_021202175.1 Clostridiales bacterium
CAACAAAGCTGATTAGGCAATGTAGTTATAACTTATACCCGGGAATTCAGGTTTATTGTTAGTAAAAACCTTTTGAACACAATTTTCAAGTGATAACGTTCGTTCTGGATGATTCTTATAATAAATACTTTCACTGCCCATTGTTTTAATCATATGAGCTTTCAGCATAAGTTCCCATACATTGCAAACAAACAAACTAAAACCCTCAACACGATACTTTATTGTAGGTTTATTATATAACTCAATGGCCATAGAAAATGCCTCGATTGATTTATCAATTAAGCGTTCCTCTAAATTCATACTGCCGTTTTCTCTCTCATATCCACATCCTGTGACGACTCTATATTGGCGTTGATCGTCGCCTGGATACTTTCCTGAACCAGTTTGGCAATCTCCGTCGTCTTCATCCCCTTATAATCTTCATATTCTAACGGTTTCAGAAAATATACCTGCACGGTTACCGGCTTCGTGGTATTTGTATCAAAAGGCTTAAAGGAATCAATTAAGGCCACCGGAACAATCGGACACTTCGCCTTTGTCGCCGCCTTAAAACTACCGCCTTTGAATGTGCCGACCTGATTTCCGTTTTTTGAGCGCGTTCCCTCGGCAAAAATCAGGTAATTCCGCCCCTCCTTGACCTGTTTTGATACCTCAATGATCACTTGCATCGCCTGTTTTACATCATCACGGTCAATCATATACGCTCTCATACAGGCAAAAATCTGTTTCAAAAATGGAATATCGGCAAGATCTTTCTTTGCCACTACAGAGAACGGACGGGGAAATGCCTCAATGATAGCCAACACATCATACAGTCCCTGGTGATTGGGAAAGAAAATAAAACCATCCTCTTCCGGTAGATTTTCTGCTCCGTGGACTTCAATATTCACATTGCCGCCCCGGTTCGCGTGATAATCAATCCAGCGTATATATTTGTACAAGTCTTCTTCCGTATATTTGTCCACATGTCCTGCCCGGTAACACAGCTTAATCCAGGTATACGGCACCAGTAAAATATTACGAAAAACCATCATTATTATACGTTTCATCTTTTTTGCTCCTCCCCAAAATCTTCTTGCCCTTACAACAAACAGCAACACTTTCGTTCCTTCTCTGAAATGATTTTTGTTTTTTGTCAGAATTCTTTTATAAAATCTTGAAATTCTGTTCACAAACTGTTCAACGTTTGCCCGTATACTAAATATAACAAAACGAAACAACGTTTTGTAAAACAAAAATCTTTTTTCATACTTTTTCTCTCTTTTTTATGAATATGTCGCTGTTCTGGAATCCCCTATCCGGACAACGACATTTTTTATCTTATAGGAGACTTCGCTCTTATAAGATAAAATGCTCTGCTAAGGATGCCCTTTCGAGCATTCTTTCTTGTCTTATAAGAAGCCTCATTCCTGATATTATAACATTTTAAAGAGCTAACGTGGTGTTAATCTGTGATTCTTTTTTGATTTATTTATGGCACTCAATTCATTTCATCTGTCCACAATATCCGAGAGCGTCCTCAATTTACCCAGTAAAACCTTTTGAAAGGCTGAAAGATTCACCTGATTCAGCATCAATACCTTTTGCTTTTTGTTCTTGGGCATTTTCTCCATTCCTCCGCTCTTCGCACACACGCCTTCATCTGACTTTTCCAAAACCACTTCAGAACTTTTGAGCGTTTCCTCCAAGCCCACCTTTCGACAGACTGTCGTCCCACGGCCTTCACTCCAGGAACACTCTACATCTACCGTGACATATTCCCCATGAAATAGTTCGGGGTTTGTCAGGTAAAGTATCGTCACCGCGTCATGGATTCCGGTCAGATCAGAATCCTTATTATGCAAGGTATCAGCCTTTTCTTTTCTGGTCGTCTGTATCTGGTCATCTCTTACCTCGGTATATTGTTCCCCGAACCGCACATCCGCATTGGCTTGCGCCTTCATTTCCGCGTCCAGATAAAACCGCAGCATTTCCCCGCAAGCCCTTTCAACATGACTCTCACTGGCACAAAGCATCATAATCTGCTGCCTGGTAAGACCACTTTGGTTGGTCACATCCAACCCGCACATGACAATGGGCAATCCAGATTGAAACACCATCTGTGCCGCTTCCGGATCCGTCCAGATATTAAACTCTGCCGCAGGCGTTGCATTGCCTTCTTTTGATGCGCCGCCCATAAGAACAATCTGATCAATCTTTTCCGCAACATCAGGAAATGTCCGCAGGAGCAAAGCAATGTTGGTCAACGGCCCAGTTGGTACAAGAGTGATCTTTTCCCCTTCCGGCAATGCCATGATTCTCTGATACGTATAGAAGACTCCGCTTTCGGAAACCAGGTTCTTTGTCGTCTCCGGCAGCACACAATCGCCCAGCCCGGTTTTCCCATGGATATGCTCTGCTTCCTCCACCTCTCTGACGAGAGGCTTCCTTGCGCCGCGCGCTACCGGCACCTCTTCCATATGGAAAAAGGAAGTAAGTTTCAGGGCATTGTCCGTCACCAAGTCTGTGCTCTGATTACCAGCCACGGTAGAAATGCCGCAAATACTTAACCGATCTCTGCTGGCCGCCGCCATCGCCAGGGCAATCGCGTCATCAATGCCCGGATCACAATCCATCCAGATATTTATTTTCTTCGGCATATACCAGCCTCCTCTCGTTTCTATACTACTATCACGACCTTCCAAATTCCGCCAGCTCCAATCCTTCATTCCGATCTAATGTCATGCCGATACTCCAGCTGTTGATAAAGAGCAGCAGCGGTCTGCCCTTCAGGTCTTTGATCTTCTTCATGTCGGAAGTGCCGCGAATCTTATTGATGTCAATCTCCGCATTCTCAATCCAGCGGATATATTCATAAGGAAGATTCTCCAAAATGATGTCGACATTATACTCATGCTTCAGGCGATATTGCAGCACATCAAACTGCAGCGTTCCCACAACGCCGACGATAATCTCTTCCATACCAGTGTTAAACTCCTGGAAAATCTGGATGGCACCCTCCTGAGCGATCTGATTGATTCCCTTAATAAACTGCTTGCGCTTCATAGTATTGACCTGACGCACTCTGGCGAAATGCTCCGGCGCAAAGGTTGGAATACCTTCATAAGCATACTTTGCATCGGATGTCGTCAATGTATCGCCGATAGAAAAAATGCCTGGATCAAAAATGCCGATAATATCTCCACCATAAGCCTTATCAATCATTTTCCGCTCACTGGCCATCATCTGCTGTGGCTGTGCCAGGCGGACTTTTTTGCCACCCTGTACGTGCCAGGCGTCCATTCCCGCCTCAAACTCGCCGGTACAGATGCGCATAAAAGCGATTCGATCTCTGTGCGCCTTATTCATATTCGCCTGAATCTTGAAAACAAAGGCAGAAAAATCTTTTTCCTGCATCGGATCAATCAGTCCCTGATCGGTCATCCTCGGCAACGGGGAAGTCGTCATGGCAAGGAAATGATTCAAAAATGTCTCCACGCCAAAATTCATCAGGGCAGACCCGAAAAATACCGGGGATAGCTGTCCGGCATCCACCTCATCCTGATCAAAGGCAGCACTGGCTCCATCCAGCAATTCAATCTCCTCCTGCAAAGTATCCATCGCTTCTTCACTGACATAATCGCCAATCTCCGGATCATCCAGCGCCATTTCCTTCATCGTCCCGACCCGGGTTCCCTTCATCGTATCCTCGAACAAATCAATCTTCTTCGTCTCACGGTCATAAACCCCGGCGAAACGCTTTCCAGAACCAATCGGCCAGTTGACCGGACAGGTCGGAATCCCCAGTTCCTTCTCAATCTCATCGAGCAGGTCAAAAGAATCTCTTGCCTCCCGGTCCATTTTATTGATAAAAGTAAAAATCGGAATGTGGCGCATAGCACAGACCTTAAACAATTTCCTCGTCTGTGCCTCCACACCTTTGGAAGCATCAATCACCATCACGGCAGAATCCGCCACCATCAAAGTACGATACGTATCCTCCGAGAAATCCTGATGCCCCGGTGTATCCAAAATATTAATACAGCAACCACCATACTGAAACTGCAGCACCGAGGAAGTTACCGAAATACCTCTCTCCTTCTCAATATCCATCCAGTCAGACACCGCATGCTTCGCAGTTGCCTTTCCTTTGACGGAACCCGCCTGATTGATGGCGCCGCCATACAGCAGAAACTTCTCTGTCAATGTCGTCTTTCCCGCATCCGGGTGGGAAATAATCGCAAATGTTCGTCTTTTCTTTATCTCTTCTATCATATCTACTCTCTCCAGGTAACTAATTTTATCTTCCCTGCACACGAAAAGAGGAACACCGTTGCCGGTATTCCTCGACGAGGCAGCATTCCACTGCCTTTTATTATATTTATTTCAGGCAAAAAATCAATGTGTTCTTATATTTTTGGTGAAAATAATCCATTACAAATGGGCAGTAACAAATTCTTGATGAATCACAGTTAAAACATCTTGACAATTTTAGTGATTTCAATTATGATCCCGTTTTCGACACTTTGAGATCAGAAAAGAGGCGAAATCCCTTGTAAA
>JAJQDO010000296.1:0-602 GCA_021202175.1 Clostridiales bacterium
TGCTACAGTTGCGTCCTTCAGCGCATTTCCGCCCCTATTTTCGATACCGGCATCCGCAAGAGCCTTCTCGATGCTTTCCTGTATGGCAAACACGAGGTTGTGGTCTCCATGAATCGTGGCGGAGCCGTACCGGTGAACCGTCAGAATTTTCCCGCTCATTTTCACGGACTGGAAGCGCTTGTACAGGTCAGTATCCAGTCCGTACTTCTGAAAATACTCCCGTGTATCTTCCTCATTCGCATCCAGCAGCTTCTTTAGTGTCAGCACGGCATGGGATATGCCGGTCCCGTATGCACCCTCCACCCAGAGGCTGAGCTTCTGCTTGCGTTCCAGCACACTGACGGTGTTTTTCACAAGCCTTACAAACGTCTCATGCGGGAAGAATTTCTTCCACAGATCCGGGTTGTCTGTAATGACCTTCTCGTTGACGGCGGAGAAGAATTCAGGGTCAATATCAAAATAATCACGGTATTTTTCCAGCATTGGCATGGTGGTTTCCTCCCTTAGAAAAGCTGCAAAACATCTTGCGATGTCTTTTCGCTGTTTAATGTAATGCTGTCAAGATCCAGCGTAAAGCTGGCGTTGATATAATCCGGGTAGTT
>JAJQDO010000296.1:612-4493 GCA_021202175.1 Clostridiales bacterium
TCATTTTAGCCGGTTAGTGTATGGACAACCCGTTGAGCAGCATCTCCTTCTCCCCCCGGCCAACACTGAATATCTCCGTGGGGCTGACGCCATCGCTCTCAATGTCATGATTCAGCAGCCGGGTAAGGGTGAACTGGTAATAGTCTCCGCAAGCTTCGGCAAATTTATAGAGGGAGTAGAGGATGACACGGGGGTCGGGGTTGCGCCAGGGGACACGAACCACACTGTTTAAAATGCGGTTTCCCTTTTTATTGATTTCATAATTACATATTCCAAGCCCAATTTCCGCGCTCAATCTGGGGTTAGATATCAGGATATTTCTAAAAGCAGACACCACATGATTCCTTGTATTTTCACTCGGCGAATCATCTAACATGCTAAGAAGTGAATCACGAGTGTATGTATCAAAAAATTCAATATTCTTAATCCACCAGTTAAATTCTGCTGTGTATGCCAAGTTGCAAAGCATTAATGCCCACGCATTCGCAGATTCTATGCCAAGATGGTCAATAGTTTCTCCGAATCTTGTAAATCTGCTTTTGACAGTTACACCACTGTCATTAAGAAACGCTCTAAGATTTTTAATCATATTAGTTCCTAAGCCGTGCGCCGAAGTCCAAAATTCGTCTTTTAACTTAAAATACGCTTTTACCCATTCATACTCAACCCCCATATTGGAGTATCTATCAATGCTACCCATTTTCTTTTCTCCCTTCGGTAATCTTAGTGAATTGGCAACTAAGCATCCATAGAATATATCGTGGCACTTTTTGCACTTCACGCATCTTTCATCTATTTCTACCCGCCCACTATCCATTTTGATAAATCCATTTGGACAATTTGCCTCACATACTTTGCAACCTATGCAATATGCTGTTTTTCTAAAAATCTTTTTAAGGGCAGACATGAAATAAATATCCGTTTTCGAGTTCGAGCTAATGAATACTGACGCTGTTAATCTGCCAGGTTCCTCATCAATGTTAATGTGATATATTTTCCCCTCGTAATTGACATCAACATCACCATTTTCCAGATAAATAATATCTCCAATAGTCTTTATCCATTGTCTCCACTCGGTTTTTTTGCGGGAAAGCTCTATTGTAAGTATTCCACTATCAAATGATTCGTTTATATAATTTCTTGCAAAGGATAGTTCCTTACCGCTTCGCCGCGCTTTCCATCCACCTATATCCATAAACTCCCGGATGGCGTTTTGCCCCGTTAGCTCTTTAGATGTGGTTTCCAGAATGATGTTATTGAAGGTTGTCGTAGTCTTACTTCCATCAGCGCTTGAAGCATACAACTGTTCCTTAAAATACATATTTTTTGACGTAGCTAATGGGCAAACTAAACACCCTGCGCGGCTATTCCCCTTTTTGTACGCATCATTTATTAACAAACTTCTTGCGTAAATATATAAAAATAATTCCGCAGAATCCCATTCTATAATAGGGTGACAACTATACTGGCCCCTGATTTTCTCACCTAAACTCACATCATCATATTCACTCCTTGATGCACTTTCATCGCCACGAATGCCAGTGAAGGCCATTCCTTTAAAATGGGGGTTATCCATGTAATGGCGCAGCATAATAATTTGTGGTGCAGTTTTATGAACACTGCAACACCAACGTATTTTTTGAGCGGGCGGCCCGAATTGCCGCCATGTATCTTCTGGGTCAAAAATGCTTTTTGAACGGAGAAATCCTATCCCATTTTTCTCGCATTCTTTTTCTACAAGAGCAACGATCTTATATGTATCCGGAAACTCCATCCCCGTGTCTCCGAACAGCACCATGAACTTGTTATGCGGCAATGCCCTCTGCACAAGATCGAGCGCCACAACACTGTCCTTCCCGCCACTGAACGCCACATAGAACACATCAACTCTGTCCATGTGTTCCACATAGGTGTTATATATTTTTTTGATGGTCTCCGCAGCAAGCTTTTCCATGATGCCCCGGTTTTTTTCTACCATCGCCGGGATGTCCACAAAGCGCAGGGGAGTTCCCTCCGGTTCCGGCTCGTCCATCAGAATGATTTCTGGCGCGGTATAGAGGCTTCCGCCTTTTGTCCTGGCTACCTGCCGTCCACGATAGAAGTAATTGTTCGCCTCCGCCCACATATAGGGGTAAGTATCATTCTTTGCATAAGACCAATACTTGTCAAATCCCAGAATATCCAGTTCTTTATAATAGACTGGTCGGGGCTCTTTGCTGAACTCCAGCGGCGAACTGTTCAGCAGAAGTCCACCCGTATCGGCGTCCCAGCTATATGAATACATCGTTAATCCATTTCCTTCCTGTTTCTCTGTGCCTTCGCCCGAATGATGAGCTTTTCGATATTTGCATAACTCCGCTTTGCCAGATACCCCTGATTCACCAGGAATTGGAGCACAGGCGCTTTTTCCAACTTCACATCTGCATTTGTGATCAACAACACAATAAGGTCATCAAAATTATCTATCCCGATTGAGCGCTTCACAATCGCCGACGTGCACTCCGTCTTGTGAAAAACAGCGTGAATCAGCCGATAGTCTTTGCTATAGGCATAAACATAGTACTCCAGCAAAAAGCTGTTCCATGGAAAACCGGCATCTGGGAAGATACCAAAATTGCTCACGCGACGGGTTGCAATATAGTCCCCGACACAAACCCGGTCAATTGCCGCATCCGTATCTTTTACGTTGAACTGTGCCTGTTTCTTCGATACAAACTGCTCTTTGCTGATGCGGAGGCTGTTCTCGTATACGGCGTCAAAATAAATGTGCGGCGACAGCATCTCTAATTCGGCCAACGTAAAACTGTCGTGCGTTCGCGCGTAATTGGCAAACACGTCCGCCATGGAAAGTTCCTTGCCTGCGGCACTGATAATGTTGCCCCTGAACGAGAACCGGTTTCCAAATTTATATTTCAGTGCATTCCGGAAGCCATAGACAGAGAACTCAGGGTTGTTCTCAATGATATACGGATATTTTGCCTGAATCGCTTTATATAACTCATCACCGTCGATAAAATCCTTGTCTGCAATCGTCTGTTCCATGATCTGCGCAATATCTTCCAGTTCTTCATCTGAAAGCCGCACGGCGCTTTCGTGGAAATAGACGCCCTGTTCGTTATTGATAAATTCCCCGTTAGTCGCAAGCAACGTTTTGATTTTGCTCTGCGGCAGATGGGGGAGCGCTGCGAAAAGTTCCTCATATTTGACCGGGCGGCCATACTCCTGCAAGCAGATGCGAATTTCTGTCAGAGGATCTGTGATTGCATTTGCCTCTTTGGAAATGCTGTTCCGGTTGATATAAAAGCGTCCGTTTCCTACAGAGATGAGGTATGCTTTCAGGGCCTCCGGGTCGTTGTGGAGCGGGTAATCCAGAAAATCTTCTGCAAATTCTGTACACAGCGCCTGGAAATAGATGGTCGTTTTTCCACTGTCAAAGCTTTTTTCTATATAAGTGAAGAGCTTTTCTTTCAGTTCTTCACTCAGCATTGCATCCGGCAGATAACACCTGTCCTTACATTGGATACAAAGGCGGCGAATGGTGTCGATGATTTTGTCGTCACCGTCCTCCAACGCTGTTCCGTGTACAATCTGATAGGATTTCCGAAACCTGCGAACCTCAATCGCAGAATCCAACCGGAATCCACGTTGAAACTTCTCTCGCAGTACCTTCTCATATGGTTCATTGCGATACTCCGGATCTCTGCCCGAAGCAGATGCAAGCGTTGGCGCAGATACATGTACAGGCGTTGTTACGCCAATTTCAGCGTCTCCGTCACCTCTGAAAAACGCAAGGAGCTTTTCGATTGCTGCCTCTGGTTGGTTATTCCGAATATTAGTATACTCGATAAATTTGCGGTCGGAGAACAGGGCGCCTATTGTGG
>JAJQDO010000290.1 GCA_021202175.1 Clostridiales bacterium
AACCCGCGACCCTCGCCTTGGCAAGGCGATACTCCACCACTGAGCCACTCGTGCATAAAATCAATCTATAAAAAATTATACCATAAATATTCATATTGTCAAGAAAAATTTCAATTATTCAAAAAATAGCGAAAATAACCCTTAAATCCACAGAAGCGGGTGATGGGAATCGAACCCACGTGTCCAGCTTGGAAGGCTGGTGCTCTACCATTGAACTACACCCGCAAATGTTTTGCAACTGCAACGATGGTTATCATATCACATCAATGGATAAATTGCAAGAAAAAAATAAAATAATGAAATATATTATAATTCGACATGAAGTATTGTATACCTTCTCCGAAACTCCTCATCTCGTGAAAAGTAACTTTCGCAAAAACTGGTATCGAACGGGTAAAGAAAGAACCCCATCCCGTGAAAAGTAACTTTCAGCGACAAAAGTATGATACTACAGATGTTCCGCCCAAAAGAGTTCCTTGTTATTCGCCTGGTAAGATGCTATACTTTTTGATATCAAAAATTGGATAACGATTCGAGAGGATGCCAGGATGCCTTGTCCTTATCAGGTAATACCTTATCAAGGACATACATGGATATATCATATAGCCTGCGAGAGGGGGTTTTAACTTGCGCTATTTATTGTGCGGCATTAATGCGAAATACATTCATTCTAATCTGGCCATTTTCTGCCTGAAGTCCTATGCGCAGGAAAATGGACCGGATACGGCTGTTTACGAGATAAAAGAATACACGATTAACCACTATGTAGAAAATATTTTGCAGGATATTTATGAAGTGGGGGCGGACGTCGTCATCTTCTCCTGTTATATATGGAATATATCTTATGTGCGGGAGCTTGCTGAGGAGTTGAAGAAGGTCAGTCCGAATCTTCAGATATGGGTCGGCGGGCCGGAAGTATCGTATGATGCCGAGCGGTTTCTTGCCGGGAATCCGGCGGTGAATCTGGTCATGCAGGGGGAAGGGGAGCAGGTGTTTACGGCGCTGGTAACTCTGATGGAACAGGGAGAACTGCCAGGGGAAGAAGAATGTTCGGAATCAGCGGCACAAGACATTCTGTATCTGCAGTCAGGGAAGCTGTTGTTAAAAGACATGCCCCAGGGGGTAGCCTGGCGGTCTGGGGATGCAATCTATAACACCGGATTCGTGCCGATGATGGATATGGATATGATCCCGTTTGTTTATGAGGACTTTCAGCTTTTTGCTCATAAGATTATCTATTATGAGACGAGTCGGGGCTGTCCTTTTTCGTGCAGCTACTGCTTGTCTTCTGTGGAGAAGCGGGTTCGTTTCCGTTCTCTTTCGCTGGTTATGCCGGAACTGCAACGATTTTTGGATGCAGGCGTCCCACAGGTGAAATTTGTGGACAGGACATTTAATTGCAATAAAAAGCATGCCATGGCTATCTGGCGCTATATCTTTGAGCACGATAACGGAGTGACGAATTTCCATTTTGAGATATCTGCGGATCTGTTGGACGAGGAGGAACTGGCGCTGTTTGAAAAAATGCGTCCGGGGCTGATTCAATTGGAAATTGGCGTGCAGTCAACGAACCCAGAGACGATTCGGGCGATTCATCGTCCTATGAATCTGAATGAGGTTTTTGCAAATGTGGATAAGGTACATCGTATGGGAAATATCCACCAGCATCTGGATCTGATCGCAGGGTTGCCGAAGGAGAATTACGCACAGTTTCGGACGTCCTTTAATGATCTGTATGCCCACGCGCCGGATCAGCTGCAGCTTGGATTTTTGAAGGTGCTGAAAGGCACACGTATGGAAGCGGAGGTGAGAGAACACGAGCTTCGTTATCGAAGTCGCCCGCCTTATGAGGTGCTGTCGACCCGCTGGCTTTCCTACGATGAGGTGATTCGACTGAAAGGGATTGAGGAACTGGTGGAGATGTATTATAACAGCGGGCAGTATTCCTGCACCCTGCAATATGTGATTCCTTATTTTGAAAGTCCCTTCGATTTTTTCGAACAGTTCTCATTAGAATATCGAAAAAAAGGGTATCATAAATTGAACCACAGCCGCACGGAAAAGTATGAGATTTTGCGTAATTATTTGCGGGGAGAAGCTGGAAGGCGACTGCCATGTAAATCAGTTGACGCGGCTAACGCGGAAGTGGGCTGCGGGCGAGGAGCAGAGGCCACACATGAAAATGAATCACAGATTCCCTATTTGGACGAGATGTTAGTGCTGGATCTTTATTTAAGGGAAAATGTAAAGTCTCGCCCGGACTGGGCCGGGGATGCGTCTGTTATGCGAAAGAAAGTGAAGGAACTGTACCGTACCAGAGGGGCTGAGCTGTTTCCGGAGGAGTGGACGCAAGGATCTTATGATTCGAAAAAAGCGGCGAATTACAGTCATATCGAATATTTTCATTTTGATGTGGCACGGCTGCTTACGGAGGGAGTGTTCGAGAAGAAGGATGTCTGGTGTCTGTTTGATTACGGACGGCGGGATCCGCGAAACAAAAATGCCCGGGTTACTACACTTTCAGATTTTTAATAAAAATAGACTCTTGAATGTAGGAAGGAAATGACTTAGAATAGAAAGATAAATGGCTAGGAAAGGGAGGCTGTTATGAATCAGAAAAGGAAGCAGAGGATATCTGCCATTATTATTGTTATTATAATTATTGCTATGGTACTCACAACGATCATTCCGATGATGTTGGTTTAAGATATCATGAAAAAGAAGATTGTTTTTATTCTCCTTGGAATCGTTGTCGCTGCTATGGCGGGCGTCGGGGTTTATGGCGCTCATTACTATTCCTCCTATGTGGATGTGGATACGATTTGTGAGGGCGTCACCATCCAGGGGGTGGATGTGGGCGGCATGACAAAACAACAGGCTGCAGCCGCAGTGGACGAGTACGTGGAGAGCGTTTTGGAAAAAACAGTGACATTGCAGGTGGGTGAACAGGAAAAGAACTTCCGCTTGAAGCGGCTCGGTATGGAAAGCAACAGCAGCAGTGCTGTGGAGGAAGCGTACGCTGTTGGAAAGACAGGAAATGTTCTGAACAAGATGATGGAAGTCAGGCAGGTTTCTGACCAGGGCAGAGATATTTCACTCACTTTTACAGTAGATGAAACGAAGACGAAAAAAGTATTGAAGAAAAAAGGGAAGCGTTTCCTGTCGGAGACGAAGGATGCGGCGATTTCCCGACAGGATGGTAAATTTGTTATTAAGAATGAGGTAAACGGCATCTCCATCGATTTTGGTGCAAATGCCGAAGAACTCATCACTGTGTTGGAAGATTCAGATTGGAATCAGCAGGATGTGGTTTTCGCATTGGATTATACAGTGGACTATGCCGAGCATACTGCGGAGGAGCTCGGCCAGATTCAGGACGAACTTGGTACATTTACCACGTCGTATTCCGGTTCAACGAGCGGACGCTGTACCAACGTGGAAAATGGAGCGGAATTGATCAATGGGACGCTGCTTTATCCGGGAGAATCCCTGTCCGTTTATGAGAAGGTGGCGCCATTTACTGCAGAAAATGGGTACGAGCTGGCTGGTTCTTATGAGAACGGGAAGACCGTGCAGACTTATGGCGGAGGAATCTGCCAGGTATCGACGACCCTGTATAACGCAGTGCTGCGTGCGGAGCTTAATGTGACTGAGCGGGAGAATCATTCCATGACGGTCCATTATGTGGAATTATCAGAAGATGCAGCCATTTCCGGAACAGATAAGGATTTTAAATTTGAAAATAATCTGGATACACCTATTTATATAGAAGGAACAACCAGTGGGAGCACGATTACATTTACTATTTACGGGAAGGAGTACCGGGATGAGAATCGGACCATCGAGTTTGTTTCTGAGACTGTGTCGACGAAATCACCGTCGGTGAAGGAAGTGAAGGACAGCACCCTTGAGGAAGGAAAGACAGTCGTGGAACAAGAGGGTGTCACTGGTTATACAGCGAGATTGTGGAAGGTCGTGTATGTGGACGGAAAGGAACAGGAACGTGTTCAGATTAACAGCAGTTCCTACATGTCTGTGCAGAAGATTGTCCGTGTCGGGACGAAGAAGAAATCAAGTTCGTCCTCCAGCAGCAAGAAGAAAAAGTCGTCGAGTTCGTCTTCCAGCAGCAAGAAGAAGTCATCGAGTTCATCTTTGGATTAAGAAGGAAATGTGTCTGGAAAGAATTTGGACAACGGAGGCAGGTATGCGAAGAGGTAAAGTGAAGGAGAGTGTTTTAAGACGCTCTGTCCTGAGACAATTACATAATAAAAGCGTGAGCGGTTCTCCACTGTACAGTGAGGATGCCGGCCTGTTTCCGTTGCCTGGAAAGCACGCGGACGGTTCGTCCGGGGAAGGGCTTTCTGTGGCAATCAGCGTGAATCCGGTGGAAGGTTGGGCGCTGGCGGCGCAGCGGGCTGTTTATGGCGCAGTGAACAGTTTGGCAGCGGCGGGAGCTATGCCGCAATCCGTCGCGCCGGTGATCCTGATGCCGGAAGGAACGGAGGAGACTCGCTTGAAGCTGTTGATCAGGGAGATGGATGCTCTTTGCGGGCAGGAACAGATATCTTTGGTGGCAGGGCATACGGCGGTATCACCCTTTGTCCGTACGCTGGTTCTTTCTGTGACGGCTATGGGATTATGGAAGGCGGATTCTGACTGCATGTATGAGACGGGAATTTCCGCTTCTGTCCATGGGCATCATAGGCAGAAAGAAGGAGAGCCAGGTGGCGCAGACAGGCATGCCTTTCAAAATCCGGTCGAAGACTTCCCCGACGCGATGCGGGGCGGCCTGGATCTGGTCGTGGCCGGAACGGTCGGCCGAGAAGGCGCGGCCATGATTGCCATAGAGAAAGAAAAAGAGCTTACAGACCGCTATGCGGTTTCTTATATAGAGCAGGCGAAGCATTTATTTGATGATGGTTCCCTGCGGACAGCGGCAGACCTGGCAAGAGCCGCCGGAACTGTCCATATCCATGATGTGAGAGAAGGCGGCATATTTGCCGGGTTATGGGAACTGGCTGCCGCCGGCAAGGTGGGGCTAACTGTTGATCTGAAAAAGATACCGATTCGACAGCATACCATTGAGGTGTGCGAGCATTTTCAACTGAACCCTTATCTGCTCCGTTCCGGAGGCACGATGATCATGGCTTGCGAGAACGGAGCCAGAGTCGTATCCTCCCTGACAGAGGCAGGCATTACTGCCGCGGTCATCGGGCAGACGACAGAAGGAAATGACAGAATCATCCGGTATGATGACGAGATCAGATATTTAGAACCACCGAAAGAAGATGAATATTATAAAACCATTGATACAGCATATCTTTAGCGTCATACTTTTTGTCGCTTAAATTATAGTGAACGACAAAAATAATTTGTCGTTCACTATAAAGATGATGCACATGATCGCATAAGGAATGGCTGCTTAGGCAGCCTGCGATCGGCGCGATAGTATACATTAAGGGTATGTTGTATTAAAGAAATGTATAGCTTTTGACATTCTAATCAATATATGTGATTGAAAGAAATATATGGAGGATATTATGCGTAACGAGATTTTGAAAATGCTGGAGCATAACAGCAGAATAGATCTGCATGATCTGGCGATCATGCTTGGCACGGATGAGACGATTGTCGTGCAGGAGATTGAAAAAATGGAGCAGGAGGGTGTGATCTGTGGATATCCTACTCTCATCAATTGGGATAAAACGGATACGGAAAAGGTGACAGCGATGATCGAGGTCAGAGTCATTCCTCAGCGCGGCCAGGGGTTTGAGCGGCTGGCAGAGCGTATCAGTAATTATCCGGAAGTGAAGTCCATCTATCTGATGTCTGGGGCGTATGATTTTATCGTATTTCTGGAAGGAAAGACATTGAAGGAAGTGTCTATGTTTGTTTCCACCAAGCTTTCCACTCTGGAAGCGGTTTCCGGGACGGCGACTCATTTTGTGTTAAAGAAGTATAAGGATCATGGCATGATTCTCATTGAGAAAAGTGAGAGTAACAGAATGAAGGTGATGCCATGAGAAATCCACTTTCCGATAAAGTAATCGATATTAAACCGTCCGGTATCCGTAAGTTTTTTGATCTGGTACAGGAGATGCCAGAAGCCATTTCTCTTGGTGTGGGCGAGCCGGATTTTGATACACCGTGGCATATCCGGGAGGAAGGTATCTTTTCTCTGGAGAAGGGACACACCTTTTATACGTCCAATGCGGGATTGATGGAACTTCGTGAAGCGATTGCCGCATATCTGAAAAGAAGACAGCGGCTGACCTATGATCCGGCGCATGAGGTTTTTGTCACGGTCGGGGGCAGTGAGGGGATTGATGTTGCTCTGCGCGCCATGCTCAACCTGGGCGATGAAGTCATCCTGCCGGAGCCTTGCTACGTCTCCTATCTTCCCTGTGTTCAGCTGGCCGACGGCGTACCCGTGACCATTGAGCTCAAAGAGGAAAATGAATTTAAATTGACGCCGGAGGAGCTTCTCGGTGCGATCACGGATAAAACGAAGATATTGATATTGTCTTTTCCGAATAATCCGACGGGAGCCGTAATGAGCCGTTCTGATCTGGAACCAATCGCAAAGATTGTCGTGGAAAAAGACCTTTTTGTCATTTCTGATGAGATTTACGCGGAACTCACTTATCAGATGGATCATTGTTCCATCGCCTCCTTCCCCGGAATGCGGGAGAGGACGATCATCATCAATGGGTTCAGTAAGGCATACGCCATGACAGGATGGAGACTTGGTTATGCGGCAGGACCAGAACAGATCATCAGTCAGATGGTGAAGATTCATCAGTTTGCCATCATGGCAGCGCCGACCACCAGTCAGTATGCAGCTGTGGAGGCTATGGAAAATGGAGACGAAGATGTGCAGATGATGCGCAACTCCTACAACCAGCGGCGACGCTTCCTGTTACAGCGTTACAAAGAGATGGGACTGCAGTGCTTTGAACCGCGAGGAGCTTTCTATACATTTCCTTGTATCAAAGAGTTTGGGCTGTCGTCTGATGAATTCGCCGCTCGTCTTTTGAAGGAAGAAAAAGTGGCTGTTGTGCCGGGAACTGCCTTTGGCGACTGTGGAGAAGGGTTCCTCCGGATATCCTATGCTTATTCCATCGAAGAATTAAAAGAAGCCCTGGGGAGAATCGAAGCGTTTATCACAAGGCTGCGGGCAGAGAGCAGGTAATGGATGACGACGGTGTCAGATAACAGAAGTGAGAAACGAGGAAGAATACAATGGTGAATATCGTGCTGCATGAACCGGAAGTGCCGGCCAATACCGGAAACATCGGAAGAACCTGTGTGGCCACGGGAAGCGTACTGCATCTGATCGAACCCCTTGGCTTCAAAATCAATGATAAGATGCTCAAGAGAGCGGGTCTGGATTACTGGGACAAGCTGGATGTGCGCCGCTATCTGGATTTTGATGATTTCCTGGCGAAGAATCCGGGAGCGAAGATATATATGGCAACGACGAAGGCCAGACAAACCTATACGGACGTGAATTACGAGGACGGTTGTTACATCATGTTCGGCAAGGAAAGCGCGGGTATTCCGGAGGAGATTTTGCTCGCTTACCGGGAAAATGCAGTGCGGATTCCCATGTTGGACGCGATCCGCTCGCTGAATCTGGGGAATTCGGTTGCCATCGTTTTATATGAAGCTTTGCGTCAGCAAGGATTCCGGGAGCTGCAGTTGGAGGGACAGTTACATCATCATGAGTGGTAAAACGAAAAATATATTTTTATCGTGATTTGTCTCTAATTATTTGTGTCTCCGACTGGACAACTGAAAGGCATCAGAATAGGAAAGAATAAAAAAGAAATGGGCAGTGTTAAATGAATAAAAACGCGGATAAAGTTACTGATAAGAAATTAATAAATGCAGACGAGATTACCTGCGTGGATTCGGGAAAAGACATGGATATCGCTGTAAGCAGTGATGAAAATGTAAATAGGGGTGCTGGTAATGGTGTCGGAATGAATGCTGATTCGGTTCAAAACGAGGATAATGCTCTCGATATTGAAGATTTTTATGATAAGCTGATAAAACTGCGGATGAAACAGGGCGTTGGTCTGGAAAATATGGGTTGTAAGATTGTAGGTCTAGGACCGGGTCGTGCTACTATGGAGATGGAGATTGAGGACATTCATATGAATCCGATTGGTTCGGTTCATGGTGGGATGATTTTTTTCCTTGCGGATTCTGCCGGTGGAACCGCAGCCTTTACCAGAGGCAGTATCGCCGTGACTTCTAATGGCGGTATTCATTTTGTGAACGCTGCTATGAATGTAAAGAAGCTGGTGGCGGAAGCGGTAGAAATCAAGGCGGGGAAGAATCTCCTGACTTATGACGTAACTATCCGTACCGTGGAGGGAAAAGTGATCGCCAAGGCCACGATGGAATACAGCAGTCTGCATATCCCGATTGAATAACTTCGATTTTTTGGGATATGGAGGTGGTGCAATGCCGGAAACTTATCACGTAGACAGCCGCAGTGGAGTTCGTCCATTGCGGCTGTTTTATATTGACTCTTACGTTATGCTTGTTATTTGAACGTCACGACTGTGACCCCGGCATCTCCCTCGCCAAACTCTGCCAGCTGGTAGGATTTCACGAACTTCTGTCTGCGCAGGTATTCGTGGATGCCCTTGCGCAGGGCGCCGGTTCCTTTTCCGTGGACGACGCGGACGGAGGAGAGTCCGGCGATCATGGCGTCATCCAGATATTTTTCCAGACGGGAAATGCCCTCGTCGACAGTGCAGCCGAGCAGGTTGATCTCCGGCGAAATGGTTGCCGATTTGTTGATGCTGTAGCGGTCCGTTGGCTGGTCTTGAGGGTGATTTCCGGTGGAAGCCTTTTCCTTTTTCTCATCGAGAAGCTCCAGATCTTTGTAATTGACAGTGGTTGTCAGGAAACCCATCTGCACCGTCACGTCACCGTTTTTGTTGGCGGCGGACTGAACAGTTCCGTTTAAGGAGAGGGTGGTGACGAAAACCGGGTCGCCCGGCTTAAAATCTTCCGGGCTGTGGGATTGGGATGCCTTTTTGCTCTTGTAAGCCAGTTGCTTTTCCAGCTTGGACATCTTATTTCGCAGGTTGCTCCGCTGGGCTTCCATCTTTTTGGTGTTATCCTGCCCAGGATGTTTCGCCCAGGCATTATACTTGCGGATGGATTCATCCGCCACGTCTTTGGCGTTAGCCAGGATATTGTGCGCTTCTTCTCTGGCTTCCCGCAAAATGGCTTCCCGTTTATCCTTCGCGTTATCCTGCTTCTGTTTCAGTTGGTTGCGCAGAGACTCTACCTCTTCCCGGGTTCGCTGCAGCTCGGCTTGTTCTTTTTCGATTTCGGCTTTTTTCCTTTCCAGTTCTGCCAGCATGTTTTCGTAATCGATGGCTGAGACGTCAATCTGGGAGCGGGCCTGTTCGATGATGTAATCCGGCAGCCCCAGCCGCTTGGAGATGGCAAATGCGTTGCTCTTGCCAGGGATGCCGATCAGAAGACGATAGGTAGGGGACAGCGTGTCGAGGTCGAACTCGCAGCAGCCGTTTTCCACACCTTCCGTATCCATGGCAAACATTTTCAGCTCCGCGTAATGGGTGGTGGCTACTGTCCGCACCTTCGCCGTGTGCAGGTCATCGAGGATGGAGATGGCCAGCGCCGCGCCCTCGGTAGGGTCTGTCCCGCTGCAGAGTTCGTCTAACAGCACCAGGGAATCCGGTGTGGCCTTCTCCAGGATTTCCACGATGTTCGTCATGTGGGAGGAAAAGGTACTCAGGTTCATCTCGATGCTCTGTTCGTCCCCGATATCAGCGAAAACATCAGAAAATACAGCCAGACGGGAACCTTCAAAGGCGGGGATATGCAGACCGGCCTGTCCCATAAGCTGAAACAGTCCCACGGTCTTTAAGGAAACCGTTTTACCGCCTGTGTTCGGCCCTGTCAGCAGCAACATATGGAAGGTCTCTCCCAGGTAAATGTGAATCGGCACGACTTTCTTCGGGTGAAGCAGCGGATGCCTGGCCTGCTTGATGTCGATGATGCCGTCAGTGTTAAAGATGGGTTCGGAACCCTGGTAATCCTTGGCATATTTCGCCTTGGCAAAAATGAAATCCAGTTTGGTGAGAATCTTTTGATCTTCCTCTATATCTTTCGTGCAGGACGCCGCCTGCGCGCTCAGGAGCTGAAGGATCTTTTCAATCTCAGCCTGTTCTTTCATATCTAATTCTTTTAATTTGTTATTCAACTGTACGACCGCCATTGGCTCGATAAATAAGGTGGAGCCGGTAGCGGACTGATCATGAATCATTCCTGGAAAGGAACTTTTATACTCTGCCTTAACCGGCACGCAATACCGGCCGTTTCGCATGGTGATCAGCGCGTCCTGCAAGAGGGTCTTGCTGCTCTGGGAGTTGACTATGGAGGATAATTTATTATGAATGGCGATATTCGTCTGCTTGATCTCCTTACGGATATCCCGGAGCGCCGACGAGGCATCGTCGCTGATCTCGTCAGCGGACAGGATGCAGCTGGTAATCCTTTGATGTAAAAATTCCAATGGTTCGAGCATGTCAAAATAAGTATGAAGGCTGTCGAAAGCTTCCTCACCTTCTTCGCTATCACTTTCGCCGTATTCCTTCACCTGCGCGGTGACGGCCAGCAGCCGGGCGAGCTCTAAGAGTTCCTTCGCCGTCAGAGAGGAATCAATCTCCAACAGACGCAGATGCGGCCGGATGTCCGACAGACCCTGGAAAGATAGCGCTCCGTGCTTATAAATCCGGGCAAGAGCGTCCCGCGTCTCCTCCTGCGCGGACAGAATCTCGCTGTAATCCGAAGAAGGCAATAATTCTGTGCAGCATTTCTTCCCCATCTCTGATGCCGCATAGGACGAGAGTTTCTCTATGATTTTGTCAAATTCCAGCGTTTTTAACGCTTTTTCATTCATGGTTAATACTCCTATAATCATGGACATACCAAAGAAACCTGGCATGTCCTGTAAAACTGCATGATATAATATTGAATTAATATCGAATTAATAACGAACTCGAAACTGATTTTCCTTCATCACATTTACGATCGGTATATCTGTCACAGCCATGGAATCCACTCGGGCGAAACGATTCCCCTTGGCAATCTCCTGTAAAAAAAGCTCTACGCGGTGTTCGGGGCCTTGCACTTCCATCTGCACGCTTCCATCGTATTCATTTCTCACCCATCCGGTGACTTGATATTTTGACGCGATCGACGAGGCGATATAACGAAATCCTACACCCTGGACTCGTCCTTTGACGACGACATTTTTTCTGATCATAACGGTCACCTCCGTAAATCTGTATGATTCAATGTGAATATTTTCTACATATATTTCCTATTATACTTAAAAAAAATGCAAAATCAATATGTTTGCATTACTTTCACTTTGAACGGGTTACTTTTCATATGAGTTATCCCTATCCTGTGAAAAGCAACTTAAATAGTAATTCCTATTACTTTCAGATGTGATCAGATGCGATTCTTTATAAATAGTCGTTGACAAGAACAAAGGAAAAGCCTATAATTTAAGCAGGATATTACTACACCCCCGTGGGGTATTTAGAAAGGAGATACAGTATCTATGGAACAATATACAGTAACAGGCATGAGCTGCGCCGCCTGCTCAGCCAGAGTAGAGAAGGCGGTTGGTAAGGTGCCGGGTGTGACAAGCTGTTCCGTCAGCCTGCTGACGAATTCCATGGGAGTGGAAGGCACGGCATCGGCACAGGCGATTATTTCCGCAGTGCAGGATGCGGGATATGGAGCTTCGCTAAAAGGAGATGCGAAGGAGAGTGCTGCGCATGGTTCTTCCTATTCTGCGGAAGAGGAAGCTCTGAAAGATCATGAGACGCCAGTTCTGCGGCGCAGACTGATTGCTTCCCTTGGTTTTCTGGCAGTGCTCATGTATTTTTCCATGGGACATATGATGTGGGGCTGGCCGCTTCCCGCCTGGTTTGAAGGAAATCATGTGGCGATGGGACTGGTGCAGCTGTTGCTGGCGACCATCGTGATGATCATTAACCAGAAGTTTTTTATCAGCGGTACGAAAGGGCTGCTTAACCGCTCGCCTAATATGGATACGCTGGTGGCACTCGGTTCTTTTGCGTCCTATGCATGGAGCGTCTATGCGCTTTTTCTGATGACGGACGCCGTGGTAAAGGGCGATGAGGCTCTGACCATGACTTATATGGATGAGCTTTATTTTGAGTCAGCGGCGATGATACTGACTCTGATCACGGTCGGGAAGATGTTGGAAGCGCGTTCCAAGGGCAGGACGACGGACGCATTGAAGAGCCTGATGAAGCTTGCTCCGAAGAATGCAGTTATCCTGCGGGATGGCATGGAAATGACGGTTCCCATCGAGCAGGTGAAAAAGGGAGATATTTTTGTCGTTCGTCCAGGAGAAAATATTCCGGTGGATGGCGTTGTGATAGAAGGTTCCAGTGCGGTCAACGAGGCGGCACTTACGGGAGAGAGTATTCCCGTTGATAAGGCAGAAGGCGACCTGGTGTCTGCGGCCACAGTGAACCAGTCCGGTTTTATCAAATGTGAAGCCACTCGTGTGGGTGAGGATACAACTCTATCACAGATTATAAAAATGGTCAGTGACGCGGCGGCGACGAAAGCGCCGATCGCGAAGATTGCCGATCAGGTTTCCGGCATTTTTGTGCCAACGGTCATCACGATCGCGGTGATTACGACGATCGTGTGGCTGCTTTGTGGCGTGACATTCAGTTTCGCTCTGGCCAGAGGCATTTCTGTTCTGGTTATCTCGTGTCCGTGTGCGCTGGGACTGGCGACGCCGGTGGCCATTATGGTTGGCAATGGTCTGGGCGCGAAAAATGGTATCCTGTTTAAGACGGCAGTTTCCCTGGAAGGAGCCGGAAAGGTGCAGATTGTGGCATTGGACAAAACCGGCACCATTACCAGCGGAGAGCCGAAAGTGACCGACATTATCCCTGCTTTGGGATATACCGAAGAGGAATTATTAAATATAGCTTATGCCCTGGAGGCCAGGAGTGAGCATCCTTTGGCTAAGGCGATTTTACAGAAAGCAACAGAAGAAGGATTGCGTGTTGCGGAAGTATCTGATTTTCAGGCTCTTCCCGGTAATGGACTTTCCGCTGTGTTAGCGGGAGAAACCCTGATCGGAGGCAGCATGAAGTTTATTTCCGGTAAAGTGCAGGTTCCTGCAGAATTACAGCAGGAGGCAGATTGCCTGGCAGAAAATGGAAAGACTCCTCTTCTGTTTGTTAAAGGCAGTCAATTGGTGGGTATCATCGCTGTGGCGGATGTGATCAAGGAGGACAGCCCGGAAGCTGTTCGTGAACTGCAGAATATGGGGATTAAGGTCGTTATGCTTACGGGAGATAATGAGAAAACCGCCAAAGCGATCGGCAGGCAGGCCGGTGTAGATCAGGTGATTGCCGGCGTGCTGCCGGATGGCAAGGATGAGGTGATTCGCAAGCTCGGAGAGTATGGTAAGGTGGCGATGGTCGGTGATGGGATTAATGACGCACCTGCTTTGACCCGGGCCGATATCGGCATCGCGATCGGCGCCGGTGCCGATGTGGCTATTGACGCGGCCGATGTCGTGCTGATGAAGAGTCGGCTCTCTGATGTGCCGGCAGCGATTCGCCTTTGCCGCGCCACTTTAAGAAACATTCGTGGAAACCTGTTTTGGGCATTCTTTTATAACTGCATTGGCATCCCGCTGGCAGCAGGAGTATTTATCCCGTTTTTTGGCTGGAAGCTGAACCCGATGTTTGGCGCGGCCGCCATGAGCCTGTCCTCTTTCTGCGTCGTTTCCAATGCCCTGCGCCTGAACCTGTGTAAGCTTCGCGATGCGGCGCATGACCGGAGAGTGAAACATGAAGTGACGCTCCCGGATTTATCGAAAGTGATGGCAGGGGAAGCATCGGGTGTATCGTTGGAAGAGTTGCCCGAAACAGGTGATGTCAGGGCTATGGGAGAAACAGAAACAGAAGCCCATGACATGGTGATTTTTGTGGAGGGAATGATGTGCAGTCACTGTGAAAACAGAGTAAAGAAAGCATTGGAAGCCCTTCCGGTCGTGGATAACGCAGTGGTCAGCCATGAGACAGGAAGGGCGGCGCTGTCTCTTCACGGTTCTCTTGACGAGGAAACGGTGTAGAGGGTGATTGAAGAAGCGGGATACGAATACAAATACTATTCGCTGGGTGAGGGAAAGTAAAAAGTATATGGCCCAAAGTGACCCAAATAAATACTTGACTTTGCTTTTTTCATGGGTTACAATGTTACCTGTTATAAAAGCGATGAAGGTGTAGGCGGTATGCTTTTTGCATATGCATGCCGTCAGTAGAAATATGTCGTCTTGCAGAGAGAAGGAATCATCGGCTGTAAGTTCCTTTAAGCTCCGGCAGATTTCGAAGTTCCGCACTGGAGCTGTGCTTTGGAGTTCGTAGATGTCTTTTCGATTCCTGTTTTCCGTCGGAAGTCGGAAGAAGGTTGTCACTGTCACTTTCGGATGTCTGTGATAAAAAGTGCCGTTGCGCGCGTTAAGCGTTTAGAGAGCCTGATATCAGTGCAGTATATAAGGAATTTGTTCGTATTTATACAAAGTCGTGTACAGCAGTGAAGTGCTTGTACGGTTATCGTATCGATGATTATAATTACAATTATTCGCAGATGATAGCCAGACATACTGGAGTGCTGATCAGGAAGCAGGGTGGTACCGCGGAAGTTTTCGTCCCTTTTGATCGGTAGATTGAGAAGGGTGTTTGATTCTATAAAGATTTTCGTCCCTTTCGATTGAGAGATCGAGAGGGGCTTTTTTTATCTTATAGGAAACTTCGTTTATTTTTATGCATTCCCCGGCATTGGTGCTGCGGTGGGCGTCGCTTTGTCTGACAGTCCTCATGCCCGATGCAGAGGAATAATGATAGTATAATAATTTGATTGTCAAAGGAGATATGTCATGAACGAAAAACTTGAACAGATTAAACAAAAGGCTTTGGCGTCCATCGAACAGGCGGTGGATGTAGACCAGCTGAATGACGTCAGAGTGGCTTACCTGGGGAAAAAGGGTGAACTGTCCAAATTATTGAAGGGCATGAAAAACGTTGCCCCGGAGGACCGGCCTAAGGTAGGGCAGATGGTCAATGAGGCCCGGGCTGTCATTGAGGAAGAGATGGAGAAAGAGCGTAAGGCGATTCTGCGGAAACTCCGCGAAGAGAAGATGAAGAGTGAGGTCATTGATGTGACCTTGCCGGGAACAAAGGCGGCGATCGGACACCGCCATCCGAATCAGATCGCTCTTGATGATCTCCAGAGAGTCTTTATCGGTATGGGATACGAAGTGGTAGAAGGCCCGGAAGTAGAGTACGATCGTTATAACTTCGAACTGTTAAATATTCCGGCCAATCATCCCGCCAAGGATGAACAGGATACCTTCTATATTACAAAGGATATTTTGCTGCGTACCCAGACTTCACCGGTACAGGCTCGTATCATGGAGACAGGACGGATGCCGATTCGTATTATCGCGCCAGGAAGAGTGTTCCGTTCCGATGAAGTGGATGCGACCCATTCGCCATCCTTCCATCAGGTGGAAGGCCTGGTAATTGATAAAGGCATTACATTTGCTGATCTGAAGGGAACCTTGCAGCAGTGGGCGCAGGAATTCTTCGGACCCGAAACCAAGGTGAAGTTCCGTCCGCATCATTTCCCATTTACAGAACCAAGCGCGGAGGTGGATGTATCCTGCTTCAAATGTGGCGGCAAGGGATGCCGTATGTGCAAGGGCAGCGGCTGGATAGAGATTTTAGGCTGCGGCATGGTGCATCCGAAGGTGTTGTCCGATTGCGGTATCGACCCGGAAGTATACTCTGGATTCGCTTTCGGTATCGGACTGGAACGGGTGACGCTGTTGAAGTATGAGATTGACGACATGCGGCTGCTTTATGAAAATGACGTCAGATTCCTGAACCAGTTCTAATAAGATAACAAGTGTATTTTCAAACCAATCTGGTAAGGAATCCCTGGCTATGGAAATGTGGAAAGATGTAGCCCACGGGTTGAATATGATGATTGATTATTGCGGAAGAATGTAAAATTATAACAATTATAAAGGAGTATAAGATGAACACACCTATTTCATGGATAAAAGCTTATGTTCCTGACCTCGATTGCAGTGTGCAGGAATATGTCGATAAAATGACGCTGTCAGGTTCTCACGTAGAAAATGCAGTGTATCTTGACAAGAATCTGGAAAAGATTGTTGTGGGGAAAATAGAAAAGATTGAGAAACATCCGGATGCCGATAAGCTGGTGGTTTGCCAGGTTAATATCGGGACGGAGACCATCCAGATTGTCACCGGAGCGCCGAATGTAGTGAAGGGAGCCATGGTTCCTGTTGTTCTTGATGGCGGACGTGTGGCCGGCGGACACGATGGCAGCCCGAATCCGGAAAATGGTATCAAGATTAAGAAAGGAAAATTGCGCGGTGTGCCATCCAACGGCATGATGTGCTCGATTGAGGAACTGGGCAGCAACCGCGATATGTATCCGGAAGCACCGGAAAATGGCATTTATATTTTTGATGCCGCGAAGAACGTAAAACCGGGTGATGACGCCGTGGCGGCACTGGGACTGCGTGATGCTGTTGTGGAATTTGAAATCACCTCCAACCGTGTGGACTGTTTCAGCATGATCGGCATGGCGAGAGAAGCGTCCGCTACCTTTGAGAAGCCATTTTATCCGCCGGAAGTGAAAGAGACCGGCAACAAGGAAAATGTGGAAGATTACATTTCCGTAGAAGTGGTCGATACGGATCTCTGCCCGCGCTATACGGCAAGGGTAGTGAAAAATATCAAGCTGGCGCCGTCGCCGGAATGGATGCAGCGCAGACTGGCCGCTGTGGGTATTCGGCCGATCAATAATATTGTCGACATTACAAACTATGTGATGGAAGAATACGGTCAGCCTATGCATGCCTATGATCTGGCGACGATTCGCGGCAACAAGATTATCGTAAAACGTGCTGAGGACGGGCAGGTTTATACTACTCTGGACGGACAGGAGAGACATCTGGACCATGACGTGATCATGATTAACGACGCCGAGGGCCCGGTAGGAGTCGGCGGTATTATGGGTGGAGAAAATTCCATGGTAACGGACGATATTAAGACGATGTTGTTTGAGGCAGCGACCTTTGACGGGACGAACATCCGTCTGTCCTCGAAACGGATCGGTATGCGTACCGAGGCATCCGCGAAATTTGAAAAAGGACTGGACCCGGAAAATGCATTGGCGGCAATCAATCGTGCCTGCCAGCTGGTCGAAGAACTGGGTGCCGGTGAGGTTGTCGGCGGCGTGGTCGATGTTTACCCGAATCCGGTCGAAGATGTGACGATTCCTTTTGAACCGGAAAAATACAATAAATTATTGGGAACGGACATTTCTGAGGAACAGATGCTTGGTTATTTCAAATATCTGGAGATCGGATACGATGCGGAAACCAGAACCCTGGCTATTCCATCCTTCCGCCAGGATCTGCGTTGTTCCGCGGATATCGCGGAGGAAGTGGCAAGATTCTTTGGTTATGATAATATTCCGACAACCCTGCCAAAGGGTGAGTCTACCACTGGGAAGATCTCTCTGGCCGCGAGAGTAGAAGAGATCGCCAGAGATGTGGCAGAGCAGAACGGCTTCTGCGGTAGCATGTGCTATTCATTCGAAAGCCCGAAGGTTTTCGACAAGCTGTTGCTGCCGAAAGACGATGAGCTCCGCAACGCGATCGTGATTGCCAATCCGTTAGGAGAAGATTACAGCATCATGCGGACCATCGAGCTGAATGGCATCCTCACTTCCCTGGCTGGAAACTATAATCATCGGAACAAGAACGTTCGTCTCTATGAGATCGCCAACGTATATCTGCCCGAGTCTCTGCCGTTGACAGAACTCCCCGACGAGCGCAAGAGAATGGTATTTGGCATGTACGGAGATTACGATTTCTTCCTGCTCAAAGGCGTGCTGGAAGAACTGTTCATGAAGCTTGGTCTGTCCGGAAAAGTGAACTATGAACCGTCAAAAGAGAAACCATTTCTGCATCCGGGACGTCAGGCCCTGCTCTATATCAACGGCATCTGTGTAGGATATATCGGACAGGTGCATCCGGAAGTCTGCGAGAATTATGACATGAAATGTGAGGCCTACGTGGCAGGTCTCGACCTTCCGTCCATCGTGGATAAGGTAACCTTTGATCGCAAATACAAAGGCGTGGCAAGATATCCGGCGGTAAACCGTGACTTGAGTCTTGTCATGAAAAAGGATATTTTTGTCGGTCAGCTGGAAAAGGTGATGAAAGAAAAGGGAGGAAAACTCCTGGAGAGCATTAAGCTCTTTGATGTATACGAAGGTTCCCAGATCGAGGAAGGCTACAAGTCCGTCGCCTTCAATCTGGTATTCCGCGCGTCGGATCGCAGCCTGGAAGCAGCAGAGGTTAATAAGGTGGTAGACAAGATTCTGGCCGAGCTTGAGAAAATGGGAGTGAAGATCAGAGCCTGATGGATGCACAAAAAGACAGACAAATAGAAGATATACAAAAAGACGGGCAGATAGACACACAATCAGACAAACAGGAAATGAAAACCAGTGATTTTTATTTTGATCTTCCGCAGGAACTGATCGCACAGGATCCCCTGGAAGATCGCTCCTCCTCCCGCCTGATGGTCCTCGACAAGAAAACCGGGGAGATTACCCATCGGATATTCCGCGATATCACGGAATATCTGCATCCGGGTGACTGTCTGGTCATCAATGACACCAAAGTCATACCGGCCCGCCTGATCGGCGCCCGGGAGGATACGGGCGGAAAGATGGAACTGCTGTTGTTAAAACGGAAAGAAAATGATGTCTGGGAAACGTTGGTGAAACCAGGGAAAAAATGTCGTAAAGGAGCAAAGTTGGTATTTGGCAACGGGGAGCTTCATGCCACGATTATCGATGTACTCGAAGACGGCAACCGTCTGGTACAGTTTTCCTACGAAGGCATTTTCGAGGAAGTGCTCGACCGTCTGGGACAGATGCCCCTGCCGCCCTATATCACCCATAAGCTCAAAGATAAGAACCGTTATCAGACCGTCTATGCCAAATACGAAGGCTCTGCTGCCGCACCGACGGCAGGGCTGCATTTTACGGAAGAACTGCTGAAACAGATTGAAACCATGGGCGTGAGGATTGCGCGTGTAACCCTTCATGTGGGGCTTGGCACCTTCCGTCCTGTCAAGGTAGAAAGTGTTCTGGAACATCACATGCATTCTGAATATTATCATGTGACGAAGGAAGCTGCGGACATCATCAATGCTGCCCGTGAGGCTGGTGGCCGCATCATCTCCGTAGGTACCACCAGTACGAGAACCCTGGAAACGGTTGCCGATGAAAACGGTGTGATCAGGCCGGGCAGTGGCAACACATCGATTTTCATCTATCCGGGATATCAGTTTAAGGCCATTGACTGTCTGATCACAAATTTTCATCAGCCGGAATCTACGCTGCGGATGCTGGCTTCCGCTTTGGCTGGAAAGGAGCAGATGCTTGCGGCCTATGAGGAAGCGGTGCGGGAGAAATACAGATTTTTTTCATTTGGGGATGCCATGTTCGTGAAATAAAGCAATAATCTAACAGTTGTAAGATTTTCAAAACCCCGGAGACGGTTTGTTTTCCGGGGTTTTTCTTAAAAATATCTTCTTTTCCTTACACCGTCTACCTTATACACAAATTTATGAGTCAGACCGTTTTTGAATGTTATGGAGATGATGCGCCCATCATTAAAGCGGATGGAGTCAAGAATTGTGTTCATATATTCTTTTAAAATTTCTGGCGAAACGGTGGCTGCAAGATTCCGGTAATATATATAGGTCTTGTCCTGCAGTTCTTTTTGTATCAACAGATGGCTGGTTTGCCTTATAAATTCTTCGTCCGTAAGGACCGATTCTGGATTCCCTGTGATCATTCACATTTGATTGTTGATATCTTCAATGCGCATGGTGATTTCCCGTTTCCGCAGGATATAATCTTTTTCCGAAATGGGATTATCTGAATACAAATATAAATCCTGTAATCTCTTTAAAGCACGTTCTTGTTTTTCCTTATCTTTTCGCAATGAAGACAATTCCGGGCTGATGGAAGCCTTTTTCTTCCGTGGCTTCTTGACAGAAAAAACATAGGAATCATCGGATTTATACCGGGACAGCAGATTAAAAAAATCATTCAGGCCGTCCTGTTCTATGTGGTCAATTTCATAGAATGAGCTTCCGGTCAGGAGTGATTTCTGCAGATCTTCCGGTGTGTCTATGGATGAAAACTTTTTCTTCGCATTCAGCATGTTAAGGATATAATTTATCGCAAATTCTCCGATGACGATATCGTTGACTGCCGGGTTGTCGCAGGTACTGCTTTTTCTGCCAGGGCATGTATAGACCGATGCTCTGTATCCGTCAGATTGTTTTTTGCCTGGGGTGCTGGTCATTCTTTTACCGCACTTGCCACAGTAAGCTATACCTGAAAAAATATGGATGTTGGCCGTTCTGATTTGCTTTCCTGGCGCATTAAAATTTCTCATATTTCCCGTGCGTATGGCAGTCATGGTTTCATATTCGTCCATAGTGAATATTGCAGGGTGGTGATCTGGAACCATTACCCATTCGTCTTCTGGGTTCACTGTCCGATTTTCCGTTCCTTTATATCTGTTGTATCTGTAGATGCCGGCATAAAATGGGCTGGATATTATTTTCCATACAGTAGTTGTTGACCAGTCAGCACCGCTTCTGTGCTTAAAACCGGAATCATTCAAGAGATTTGTGGTGTGAAGGGTGGATTTGTTTTTTATATAATCGTCCTTTAATATCCGGCATACTGCGGCTTCGCCTTCACGGATGCTGAATGTATCAGTGTCAGGATCATAGTCGTAACCATAAGGGATGCGCCCGCCGTTCCATTGGCCGTTATTTGCCCTGGCAATCATGGTGGCGGTTACACGTTCCGAGGTCATATTCCGTTCCAATTCTGCAAAAACAAGGATGATTTTTAGCATAGCCTCACCAATCGCCGTGCTGGTGTCAAATTGCTCATTTTTGGAGACGAAAGTCACCCGGAGAGATTGCAGTTCTTCGTACATTTCTGCAAAGTCGAGAAGGTTTCTTGATATCCTGTCTATTTTCCATACGAGGACATGGGTAAATTCTCCCACACGGATTCGTGTCATCGTTTCCTGAAATGCTGGGCGGTCTGTATTCTTTCCTGAATACCCGGCATCTTCGAATATCTCATAATTATCCGTTCCCAGAATGAGGCTGCAATATGCAACCAGGTCCTTTCTCTGCATCGGCAAGGAATCTTTATCAATCTGGTAAGTTGTGGATACACGAATATAGATTGCTACTTTGGTTATCCGTTCAGATGCAGGAACGTTCATTGACCGTTTTTTTTCTAGGCATAGTATATTTCTCCCTTCCACGAAAAGAAAACCCCTGCACGGGGCTGTCCTTAAATGTCAGATGATTTTATCGACGTATTTGTTGAGTGCGGACCAGACGATTCTCCGGTCATCTTCCGTTGCTAGCTGATAGCACGCAAGAAGGCGTTGCAGTTCTAGGATGAAGGCATCCTGTTTTGGAATGGCCGGGTCTTGCGGGTGGATGGTTGTTTGTTCTGTCATGATGATATCCCTCCATTATTTTTTAGGTTTTCTGTTATTCCTTCGCCATGTAAAGTATTCTGGCGTGATTTACGCCTCTTTATCATCGCTGTATTTTTCCGGGACGACCATATGAGTCCGGAGAAAGTCTTTGCAGAGCTGTTGACGGTCTTGTGGGATGTGGGAGATGATTTCTATCCATTCATCGCCAATCTCGTTATAACGAGTTTGGTCTGCATATGGAGCATTTCCCCTTCCATAGGCCAGTTCATCAACAGAGACTTTAAGGTATTCTGCGATTTCCATAACCACATCTAAACGTGGGTATCCTCCCACTTTCCATCTGCCTGTGCCGCTGGTAGAACGGCCAAGATCAGCAAGAACAGTTGTTATATTCGTATTTCTGCGAGCGCAAGAAGCTTTAACGTTATCGTAAAACATAATAATTCCTCCGAAAAAACTCATAAAAAAGAGTAAAAATGTGTTGACATACTCGTTTTTAAGAGTTAATATTACATTTGTAAGGTACATTTGTTAGATTTTTGATAATGCAATTGTACAACAATGATTAAAAAAAGTAAAGAAAGGAGGGGCACAATGAGCAAGCGGAAATTGCCCCAGTGGTGCAAGAATGCGAAGGCCGCAATGATTAATCAGGACATCGACTAGAAAGACCTTATCGAAGGGGTTTCGGAAGGCCGGGAGCGATTATATGCAAGGGCACATGTTTCTGCGGTCCTGAACGGCTCTGTTTATAGCAGACCGTTGGTCAAAAAAATCAGTGATTATCTAAACATCTCAGATGTTTATGATGATTAGATTTTATTTTAGCGTAATCAAGGGGTGATGAAAATGGAACGTGGTTGCCGGATAGAAGAGGAAAACGTTTATTTTTCCTGTAGAAAAAGAGCGGCAGAATATAATGAGATGCTGAATAGCCGGGAGAGAGCGGCGGAAATGCTGGGGATTTCCACATCGACACTGGCAAATCACGAGTTGGGTGTAACGAAGAATGTTCCACCCGATACAGTGGTGATGATGGCGGACCTTTACAGGGCACCGGAATTGCGGAATTATTACTGCAAACACGAGTGTCCGATAGGAAAGTCATTGCCAGTTGCCACAGAGCCAGATGGTTTGCAGGGAATCACGGTGAGAATATTGAACGGGTTGGACGATGATGCAATCCGGAAAATGAAAAAACAGCTTTTAATGATTGCTGCGGATGGACAGATATCACAGGATGAACAAAAGGCTTTTGATGGGATTGTGAAGAATCTTGAATCTTTAGCTGTGGCGATATCAGAGTTGAGGATGCTGGCAGAAAAGTGCCAGAAATAAAACAGGGAGTGAGAAAGCGGATGAAGGAACAGAAAGACAGATTGAAAAAAGCCCTAGAGAAATACGGGCTAACGGTAGATGATGATGCGGATATCACGGACGCAGTAAAAGACATACAGGAAATTGACTTGGGGATATTCGTAAAGAAGGTGGATGCATGAAGAAGATGCTCACAAGGCTTATCAGTTGGGTGGAAACCACAGCAATTATCCTTTCGCTGGCCTTCTTCGTGTGGGTGACAGCGAGCTGGATAGATGTATTGATACACACGGTTTACCAGCCGTGGAACGCATTTCAGATTATCGTGGATGTAATGTTACTGTAGGAAGAAAAGGAGGCACAACGCAATGAATAATACGATGATGAACAGCGATTTCAGGAACCAGCAGCCACAGGCTTCCGAGAGGACAAGCCAGACGGAAATGATGATCAGCCGGCAGGCACAGGAAGTCCAGGCCGCCATGGTCATTGCAAAAAGATTTCCGAGGGACCAGATCACAGCCTACAACAAAGTGATGCAGGCTTGCCAGAGACCGAGCCTTGCAGAAAAGGCAATCTATGAATATCCCAGAGGAGGAGAGAAGGTTACAGGCCCGTCTATCCGACTGGCGGAAGCAATCGCCCAGAATTGGGGGAACATCGACTTCGGTATCATGGAGTTGGAGCAGAAGAACGGCGAGAGTCAGGTCATGGCATATGCGTGGGATCTGGAAACGAACACCCGGCAAACAAAAATCTTTGCGGTTCCTCATGTCAGAAATACCCGGAAAGGGAGCTATAAACTCACAGATTCCAGAGATATTTATGAACTGGTCGCCAATCAGGGGGCAAGGAGAATGAGGGCTTGCATCCTTGGGGTGATTCCGGGGGACGTAGTGGAGGATGCCGTCAATGAATGCAACAGGACGCTGGAAGGTTCAAATAAAAAACCTTTGGTCGATTTAATCCGTGAGATGGCAGACATTTTCCAGAAAGAGTTCGGTGTCACGGTAAAACAGATTGAAAAGTTTATCGGATGGAATACGAATTCCTTTACCATAAAGGACATCATGAAGCTGAAAAGAGTCTATAACTCGCTACATGATGGAATGGCAAAGACAACAGATTATTTTGAGATGGCTCCGAAGGTAGACGAAAAAGAGATCAGTGACCCGTTCGGAGGGAAGGACAGCAAAACAAAGGAAAAAGAGAGCGTGAAGAAAAAATGAAGCTGAATGAGGATAATTATTATTCACCGGAAGCAAATAAAGAATATCTATCCGTGTCACAGTATAAATCGTTCATGAACTGTGAATCGGCGGCAATGGCAGGGATAGCCGGGGAGTATGAGAGGCCCACAACAAGGGCGCTGTTAGTCGGTTCATTTGTCGACCATTATTTCGAGGGCACGTTGGATAGGTTCATGGAAGATAATCCGGGGATATTCACCAGAAAGCATCAGCTCCGGGCAGAATTCCGCAGGGCGAATCAGATCATCGAGACCGTGAAGAAGGACGAAAAATTCATGGATGCGATGAGCGGGGAAAAACAGAAGATTTTCACCTTTGAAATGTTCGGGGCAAAGTGGAAAGCAAAGCTGGACAGTTATAATCCGGGAAAGGCCATCACAGATTTGAAGGTCGTCGCAAGAATGGACACGTTGCCTTATTGGAGATATGACATCCAGGGAGCCGTTTACCAGAAGGGCGTGGAGATTGTGACCGGTGAGAAGTTACCGTTTTACCTGGCGGTCGTCACAAAAGAAAAGGTGATGGACCGGGACATCTGGCAGATTCCACAGTCAACCCTTGACCTGGCATTGCAGGAAGTGGAGGAAAACCTTCCGAGGATTCTGGCAGTGAAAAAAGGGGATGCGGAACCGTATTCCTGTGGGAAATGCGATTACTGCAAAACAGTTAAGACAGCAAGGGTGCGGAACTATAACGAGTTATTGGAGGAGTGAGAAAGCGGATGAAACTGATTAAGATTTCAAATGACAAAGTGCAGATTCGCACGGATTATAAAGAGTTTAACGATGTGAGGATCAACGACCTGATTTCTGTATCGGATGGAGATGTGGAGCTTGTCACTATGGTAAATGCCATGACCGACACGGACACGGAAGACGAAGATGAAATCGGAGAGAATGATTATATTTTGCAGAATGACAGCGTGAAGGTGCTGGAATGTTCCATCATAGGAACCGTGAAGAATGGGAGCTTTGAAAAGGCTGTTGACCGGTATCCGACCATGAAGGTTTCAGCGCACAGGATTAGTCGGGATGATTTTTCAGGGATGCTGCAGAAATACAATAAAGGGTTCCGAATCGGGCAGTATACAGCTTATGATTTTCCAGCTTATGTGGATGGTAATAAGTTCTTCCAGAGGCATGCCTGTGTGGTTGGAAATACAGGGGCAGGGAAGTCCGAAACGGTGGCAAGGATATTGGAACAGGCCAGCAAGCTCCCAGGAGCGAACTTGATTGTGTTTGATATCCACGGAGAATATAAAAACCTGTCCTATGCGAGGAATATTCCGATAGGAACAGACAGACCGTTTCCGATATGGATGTTCGGATTTACCGACATGGTATCAAATATCCTTAAGATCAAAGAAGAATCGGCAACCGTGGCAATGACCGCACTGCGGAAATGCTATTACAAGGTGTGTCCGAACGGGAAAGAGAACAGGCCGGTATATTTTGACTACGCCGAGTTCGTGAAGCTGGTGAAATTCCTGGACGAAGAGATGATAGGTTCCGGAGAGTATTACAAGAGCGGAGCGAAGGCCGGGCAGGAGAAAGTAACAAAGGGGGAATATAACGGGAAGCTGACGAATGTAGTAAATACCCTGATGGACAAGGCAATCGACAGCAGATACAGTTTCCTCTTTGAGCACGAAGGACAGGGTTATCTATTTGAATTCATGAGAGAGGTCATGAACAACGACATGCCGGTGAAGAACATAGACCTGTCAGAGGTCCCCCATGATGTGGCAATCCCTATCGTTGGAGTCATTACGAAGCTGGTCTATGAGATTCAGCGGACATATTCCAGTGAAGAGGTTACGCCGGTCACTCTTGTATGTGACGAGGCCCATGTGTATATCCCGAATGATTATCAGCTTTCGGCTTCACAGAGAAGGATGGTAGAAATATTCGAGGACATATCAAAGGAGGGGCGGAAGTTTGGAACGACTCTTTTTGTAGCAAGCCAGAGGCCGTCAGAATTAAATAAAACGATAATGGCACAGTGTGCGAATTTTATTGTCGGAAAGATGAACAATGAGAATGACAAGTCGATGATCAAAGGAATGATGCCAGATGGAAGCGAAGCGGTGATTGATGAAACACCGATGTTCTCTCCGGGAGATGTGTTCGTGATAGGGGATGCCGTTCCGGTTCCGCTGAAAATCCATGTACAGCTTGCGCAGGAACGTCCTCAGTCCAGGACAATAGAGTTCTGGGATAGATGGAAGTCGTCGGGAATGATCGATGTGACACAGGCAACCACGAAGTACATCACAGGCTGATGGACGGAGAGGGGGCGACAATATGGCACAAAAGAGGATGCTTACCATGAAGATTGTAGACAGTGATGCCTTCCTGGATATGCCGTTATCCGCACAATGTCTGTATTTCCATCTCAATATGAGGGCGGATGATGACGGTTTCATCGGAAACCCGAAGAGGATTATGCGGACGGTGGGATGCCATGAGGATGACTTGAAACTGCTGATTGCAAAGAGGTTCGTTCTGGTATTCGAGAATGGTGTGATTGTGATAAAGCACTGGCGGATGCATAACTGTATCTCACAGAACCGGTATCATGAAACGCAGTACACGGACGAAAAGAAAACCCTATTGATAAAGGACAACAAGTCTTATTCCATCACGCATGGGGAGCCTTTGGATGATAAGAAGATTGTGGCTGCGCAGGGCGGTGAGATTTCAGCAGTGAATGAGGATTATGAACCACCACAGATAAAGGCCAATGGCCGTGCGGATTATCCGGATGACTTCGAGAATTTCTGGCGTGAATACCCGAGGAAGGTTGACAAGGGTGGAGCGTATAAGAAATATCAGGCAAGGCTGAACAGCGGATTTTCCCCGGAAGAGATGCAGGAAGCGGCAAAGAATTACCATCTGGAATGTGAACGGGAGCATACTCCGCAGAAGTTCATCAAACATGCGAAGACGTTCCTTGGAGATGCGACACCGTTCTTAGATTATATCCAGAACAGTAGGAATAAGCCATATAGCACTGACACAGGATCCGGGGGCGAGGCAGACTTCAATCAATTTCTCTAAGAAGACAGGAAGGGAGGACACAGAACCATGGTGGATGTTGCGCAGTATTTCCCGACCGGCAGGGTATTGGAGATCAAAGAAAATGATTATCAGGACGAAAACGGGTTGTGGCACTGCGGTGTGTGTGGGAAAGCGAAACAGAAGCGGATTGACGTGGAAAAAGGCAGTTTCCGGCTGCATCGGACAGTATGGTGCTTATGTGACTGTGAAGCTGAAAAACTGAAAAAGAAGCAGGACAGGATAAAGCACGAGGAAGAGATGCGAAGAATTTCCCGGCTGAAAGATGCATCCATGATGTCGAGCAAATTTCGGAAGGTAGATTTTTCCCAGTACAAGGTAAGGGAGGAAAATAAGAAAGCCTATCACATAGCGAGGAAGTATACAGGAGAATTCCGGCAGATGGTCCGGGAAGGGAATCCGAGGACTGGAGAGAAGAACATCGGATTTGTATTCTATGGCCCATGTGGGACAGGGAAGAGCTTCACTGCCGCCTGCATTGCGAACAGTCTTTTGGAACAGGGGATATCCGTGATAATGACATCGTTCGTGAAGATATTGCAAGATATCCAGAATGCCGGATATGAAGCGGAGTACATAAATACACTGAATTCCTGCAGCTTGCTCATTATTGATGATCTGGGAGCAGAGAGGAACACGGATTATGCTCTGGAAAAGGTCTATAACATCATCGACAGCAGGGTGAGGACAGACAAGCCAATGATATTGACGACAAACCTTTCTTTTGATGAAATGATGCGGAACCCGGATATCCGGTATCGAAGGATTTATGACAGGATTTTTGAGCATTGTATTCCGGTGGAGATTCCGGGGAATTCGTTCCGGATACAGAAAGCTGCAGAACGGCAGAAAAATTTATCAAGGTACTACGAAGAGGATTAGGTGAACGAAGAGATGATGAAAAAGTACAATGACATGTTTGAACTATTGCAAGAAATATCCGACCTGCCAATTACTTCCGAGATACAAGATGCCTATGTTAAAGCTTATGGGAAATTACATTCCTATCCGGTAATTATGGCAAGCATAAGTGGAGGTGCAGATTCAGACATAATGCTGGATATGATCGAGCGTGTTGGGTATCCCAATAGCACAGTATATTATGTGTTTTTTGATACTGGCCTTGAATTTGAAGCTACAAAGAGACATCTTGATGATCTGGAAAATAAATACAAGATTACAATAGACCGCTATAATGCAAAGGTTCCGGTTCCGGCAGGAGTGAAAAAATATGGGTATCCTTTTTTGAGTAAAAATATCAGTAATTTTATACATAGGTTGCAAAGAAATGGATTTGAATGGGAAGACAGGCCGTTTGCTGAATTGTATGAAAAGTATCCCAAATGCAAAGCGGCTCTTCACTGGTGGTGTAATGAATGGGGAAATAAGAGCAAGATAAACATAAATAACCGAAAATGGCTGAAAGAATATATGATTGCAAATCCTCCTGACTTTCCAATATCGGATGGATGCTGTAAAGGAGCAAAGAAAGATACCGCTAAAATGGTTGAGAGATTAATAGGACCAGGTCTTTCTTGTTTGGGTATACGGAAGGCAGAAGGGGGAGACTGTCCGACAACCACCCCATAGGGGTGTAGATTGAAAAGCTGAAT
>JAJQDO010000039.1 GCA_021202175.1 Clostridiales bacterium
TTTCAGGTTCTGTTTTAAGTTAGGAGGGTCTCGGTGTTTAAGTTGTTTTTGTCTTTCAGGTTCTCCTTTCAGTACGGACGGAATCTATGATTTAGTTGTTTTGGTCCGTACGTTTCTCTTTTCTTTACAGACGGATTCTGTGATTTTACTGTTTCCATCAGTTCATGGGTTATTCTACTCTCAAATGAACTATTCACTACCCCGTGAATAGTAGCTCATGGAGCAAAAAATAAAGAGTTCCTTAATAAGATAATAATAACCGGCGGAATCATCCGCCGGCAATTGTGATCCTCCGAATTCCGGTATGCTTTCCCAATATAATCAAGGTGCATCAATGGGTTTCTTTACTCAATATATCGAATCGCATCGATCAGTTTCTTTAGCCAATATATCGAATCGCATTGATCGGTTTCTTTACCTAATATATCGAAGTGCATCAACCAGTTTCTTTAGCCAATATATCGAAGTGCATCGATGGGTTTCTTCTTTGCCGCCTTATTTGCCGGATAGATGCCGAATACCACACCGACAAAGATGGAAAAGGACACTGCGATTGCCACCACATTTGCTGACAGGCCAAAGGACAGGCTGTCTCCGCCGATCATGGATATGAACTGCAGGATGATCCATGAGAGAAAAATACCGACCACACATCCCATCAGGCTGAGCATCAATGCCTCGATGAGGAACTGTATCATTATTGTGTGGCGGTCCGCGCCAATGGCTTTTCTGATACCAATCTCCCGGGTTCGTTCGGTCAAGGATTCGAGCATAATATTCATGATGCCGATGCCGCCGAGCAGCAGTGAGATTCCGGCGATACCGCCAAGTAACAGTGTCATGGTGCCGGTAATGCTTTCCAGCGCATCCATGATCGTAGACATATTGAGAATCGTGAAGGCATCCTCATCATCGTTAAATCGTTCCATAAGCACGTTTGTTACGGCTTCTTCTGCCAAATCTAACGTCTCGTCACTGGCCGCCGATACGTAGAAGGACGTAATTTCCAGGGAAACGTTATCAGAAAGACGCACCAGGGAAGTATAAGGAATATAAGCCTCATACGTCTCCGTGGTCGAAGAATCGCTGTCATCTGCCTCCAGAACACCGACCACCTGATATTCCACACCATCCAGCTTTACTGTCTGCCCTACTACGTTCAAACTGCCAAGAATGTCTTCGGCAAATCCAGCATTGATGATGACCACATTCGTATGATTATCCACATCCGTATTTTTGAGGAAACGCCCGGAACCAAGTTCCAGTCCCTCAATGTCCGCATAGACTCCTGTCGTGCCGTATACCGTGGCTGTCTCTTCTTCCGAGGAGGCCGTACTGTATGCGGTGCAGCTGGTCTGAGCCACAGGAGCAGCACCCGCAATCTCGTCATCATCCATCAGCGCCTGTATATCGTCCAGTTTTAGCGGATTATCCTTGTCATCCAAAATACTGACCTGAATCAGATTGGATCCCATCGCAGAGATGGAATCTGTCACAGATGAAGTGGCGCCGCTGACCAGGGAGACCAGAACAACCAGTGCCAGAACACCTATAATGATGCCAAGCATCGTGAGAAAAGATCGCATTTTATTCGAGGCAATGGACTTCCATGCCATTTTCACCGATTGTTTCAGCACGGTAGCACCTCCCCATCATCAAGGACTTTTCCATCCAATATATGAATACTCCGACTGGCCTGCCTGGCTATAGATTCATCATGTGTAATCAGAACAATCGTGTTCCCCTGCGCATGAAGTTCGTGAAACAAGGTCATAATCTCCCTGCCCGTCGCAGAATCCAGGTTTCCTGTCGGCTCATCGGCAAGAAACAGAGACGGCTGCGCTGGAATGGATCTGGCGATGTCGACTCTCAGCATCTGTCCACCAGACAGTTCCGTCGGCTTATGCTTCTGCCTTCCGGAAAGCTTCACTCTTTGCAAGGCTTCGTTCACCCGTTTCTTTCGTTCTTCCCGGGGGACTCTCTGATAAATCATCGGCAGCTCCACATTTTCTTCCGCCGTCAGATTACCGATCAGGTTAAAGTTCTGAAAGATGAACCCAATCTTTTTATTGCGAATCTTTGCCAGTTCCGTTTCGGAGTAATCTTCAATCGGCAGGCCATCCAGCAGATAACGTCCGCTGTCCGCCATATCCAGACAGCCGATGATATTCATCATCGTCGATTTTCCACTTCCCGAAGGTCCAATAATACTGACGAATTCTCCGTCCTGTATATTGATGCTGGCATGATCCAGCGCATGTACCTCGGCATCGCCGATATGATATATCTTTGACACATCCTGAAACACAATCATGTAATCACCTCCTACTGACTGAAGCCGGACGGCATATCACCACCAGATGGCATGTTACCGCCAGATGGCATGCTACCACCAGAAGAACCGGCGTCAGAGAAATCGAAATTTCCACCGCCTCCACTGCTCATATCAAAAGAGAAAGTGGTATCCGAATCAGAACTGACACTGATATAATACACCGTATCGCCTTCTGCAAGGCCGGTCAAAATCGCCACCTTACTGCCGTCGGATAATCCGGTTGTGACTTCTACCTCACCGGACGGATTACCATCATCGTCCGCTTCCGTATATACGTAAGTCGTGCTGCCATTCTCCTGCAGCGCATCCACCGGAATTACAATCGCATCGGTCGCTTCATCGATATTGATCGTCACCGAAGCACTCATTCCATACATCATATCATCCGTTTTGTCAATCGTAATCTCTACAGGATATTTTGTGCTGCTGCTGGAACCGGAAGCTGTAGTGGAAACCGATGTGATGGTACCCTCGAATTCTTCCCCTTCCACAGCGTCCATGGTGACCGTAGCTGACTGTCCTTCTTCCACAGAAAGAATATCCAACTCATCCACATTTAAAGATATCACCGCTTTTTTCGCGTCCACAATGGTAAAAGCCACTGCTTCGTAGGCACTGTATTCCGTCGTGGTACTGGCATCTGTCGTCGTGCTGCCGCTGACCGAGCTACCGGAGCTGACAGAAACGCTGCCACTTGATATTCCACTGGAAATCCCACTCGACGCACTGCCGGAACCGATGGTTCCTGTCGTTCCACTTGATGTATCCGTGTCGGTGTCTGTCGTATCCGTGCTGTCAGAAGAAGTCGTCGAAGAACTCGATTCTGTGGTACTGCTGGTACTGTCCTCCGTACTGGTGGTGCTTTCTGAACTGGCCGCCTCTGTTGTGGGGAAGGTCGCTGTGATGATCAACATCTGTCCGTCATTGCTGACTGTCATGGATACTTCTGAGGCGGAGGAAATAGCCACACTGATATCGGAAGCAAAAATATATCCTTCCTCTGCCGTTAATGTAATTGTCGCCGTGTAAACGGTCTCCGCCTGAAAAGTGCTGTCCGAAGGGCTCCAGGAAATCGTACCGCTAAATCCGGTTGCCTCTCCTAATGTTGTTTCCGGCGTATTCCCTGTGACAGGTGCTGTCACAGAGATGGTACATTCATCAATCGAAGTTGTCATCGTCCCTTCCGTATTGTCTTCTTCCTCGGAAGCGGTGGTACTTTCAGAACTGTCCGTCAGTTTCGTTGTTGTCACATTGACCGATGTTGCGCCTCGTTTTGCCGTCGTATCTTTTGTCGTGGTTAAACCCAGTTTCGTTGCCGACACAACGTTTTCGCTGTCGTCCGAGCCCTGTGAAGAAGAGGACGCAACCGTCACTGTCTCGGAGGAGTCTGTCTTTGTCGCGACCGTCGCTGTTGTCAGGGATGAGTAGGACGCGATCACAGAAGACGTATCCGATGACGAAGACGATGTTCCTGACGTGCTCGACGAACTGCTGGATGTACTCGTCAGTTCTTCTCCCTCTGCCGCATAGACGCTCTCAATCGTCCCCGCTCTGTCGGCTGTAATCGTCTGGGTTTCCAGAAGCTCTTCCAAAGTTGCCTTCGCTTCTTTTAACTCCGCTTTTTCTCCTTTCAACACAAGATATTCCAGATACTCCGTGGTATCCTCATCGTCTTTATCATCGGACAGATCATCAATCTCATCATTGACATCATCCAGTCTTTCCTTGACATCCAACAATTCAGAAGCGATGGAAGCCTCATTTACTGTGGCCAGCGTCTGTCCCTTCTTCACCGTATCTCCAGATTCCACCAAGACCTCCTCAATCTTAATACCACTCGGCACTACAACATCCTCGGCGTCTTCCGTCTCCAGGGTTCCAGTCCCCACGACGGTCGTGGTGATATTTCCTTTTTCCGCCGTAGCAGACTGCACTTGTGTTTCCGCAATGACATTCCGCGGTCCCATTCTTCCCAGGAACGTTCCTCCTACAACAACGACCAGAAGGACAACGACCAGAACGCCTGCTATGATTCGCCTCCTCTTCTTGTTCTTCTTCTTTCTCTTTCTGGAAAGTCCCATAGTAGCCGGTATTTCACTTGGGGAATCGCCATCGGTTTCATAAGTATCCTCTTCTATCCCG
>JAJQDO010000194.1 GCA_021202175.1 Clostridiales bacterium
GGTGTATATCGAAACGGAGGAGAATCTGAAGTATTTGTATCAGATTTTCTCGAATCTGTAGTATTCTTCCTTCTGTCGCCCAAATCATGTAATACACCCGAATCTTGTAATGTAAGAGATATAAGAACCTGATTGTTAAATATCCGTTTTGCAGCATATTTGCAGTACAATGGTAGCTATTGCAGGATACATTTTAGAGGAGAATTTTTAATGAGAAAAATCTTAATGCGGTCTGCCATGCCATCAGAAGGCGGAGGGAGCATTTCTGATATCCTGGTGAATAACTATGTCGGAAATAATACGGGGAACCTTCTCTATCAGGAATCCGTGGCCCGGATGATCATGACAGAAGACACGATGATTACCACCACAAAAATTAAAAAAGATTATTCCGAACAGGAGATAGAGGAAATCAACGCTCAATATGAGATGTTTATCATTCCTCTGGCCAATGCATTCCGAGTCTCTTTCATATCAGAAATTGAAAATCTGACGCATCTGATTGAGAGGCTGACGATTCCCTGTGTTGTCATAGGGGTCGGTGTGCAAAGACCGACGGATACGGATCGGTGGAATTATCCATTTGACGAACCGGTTCAGGCGTTTTTAAAAGCTGTACTGAAAAAGTCTGTTTTGATTGGCGTCCGAGGGGAAGTGACTGCTGAATATCTGGATCGAAAGGGATTTGTTCCGGAAAAAGATTTTACTGTCATTGGCTGTCCCTCTTTGCATACATTTGGCGATAATCTTCCGAAGCCGACGCTTTCCGAACTGAATTTCCATTCGAAAGTTTCAGTAAATTTTAAGGCTGAATTACCTGAGGAAGTTTACACCTTTTTGCGGAGACAATCTGCCCGCTTTAGGGATTACACATTTATCACGCAGGTCATCAAGGAGATTAAGAATCTTTATGTGGGATATCCTTATCCGGAAAATGAGATTCGTCGCTCCCAGTTTCCCGCAGATTATCCCATACATTTTACAGATCAACTGATGCAGGAGGACAAGATGGTCGGGTTCGTGGATAGCACCTCCTGGATTAACTATCTGAGCAGCAGGGACTTTAATTTTGGGAGCAGGATACATGGAAATATCGCAAGCATTTTGGCCGGTACACCGTGCTATATCATCACCAGCGATTCCAGAGTAAAAGAACTGGCAGATTATCACCACATCCCTCATATTGTCAGGAATGAATTGCAGGAACAGACAACGATTTATGATTTATACGAAAAGGCAGATTATGGTGCCTTGCAGAAAGGACATGCCGAGCGTTTTTCCCTTTATCTGGATTTCCTGGATAAAAATCAGGTGAAACGACTGACGAGAGAGCAGATGAATGCTGCAGAAACCCCATTTGACCGCCAGAAACAACGCCAGCAGCCCATGGGAGCGATCCGTTCCTTTTCTTCCTGTTCGCTGGAGGAGCAGGAAAGAAGAGTACAGGAATATTTTTCCAGTATGGAAGCTTAGGCTACTCAAAAGCTTGCCGTCTTAAAAGAGAATGATAAAGCTAGATTCGAAAAGATATTGAATCGCCAGATGGATAAAAAACAGCTTAAGATTGACTCGCTGAATCAAAAGCTTACCGAAGTTGAGGCCAGAAATGCTTTTCTGGAACAGGAGATAGAGGCTGTCAAATCCCATAAATATCCTTTCATACGTCTCGCTCGTTATCTACGTGAAAAGAATAAGAAGGGATGATTTATAGGGATATAATATAATATTCGCAGAGAAAAACACTCGTCTTATAAACGAGTGTTTTTTGTATTACAGTATATTTTCCAAAAAACTATTATATTTTTTTAAAAAATAAATAATTCTTGTAACTTTATGCTTGCTTTAAGGTTCTTATAAATCAGGGCATTTTTTTGTGATGATAGTGGAACATGTTAAGATTACAAAAAGGCTATGTCCTGAAACCAGTGTCTCATTCCGTCATATTGCTATATATACGTGTACTATATATGCATATATGTATATTATGAATGATAGAATATTCGGCATTTTTGTAGCTTTCTGGCGGAGAGACAACATATTTTATCTTATAGTCTTCCTGTGTATTGATATCACGGAAGAGACAGGAGGGAGAACTATGATATGTAAGCATTGCGGAAAAGAAAATGTTACGGGAAGCAGATTCTGTGTGAGTTGTGGCGCAGATTTGACAAGACATCAGGATGAGCAGCGCAAAGGACCGCAGAGAGGGGAATGGACAGAGTGGCAGGGAGAGCATAAGGCTACACCAGGAGACCATCAGAGAGATTACACTGGAAATTACGGAGATAACCAGAGGAAGAACATAGACCAGCAGGGGGAATATCACGGGAATTATGGGAAGTACGGAGATGAGCAGCAGGCTGAGAACATTACAGGATTGCTGGTAGTTAGTCAGGCATATGAAGGGTTCTCATCAGGAATGAACAAGATGACAAAAAGCAGTTATAGTCTTAAGATGATTTCCCTTCTGTGCGGTGGATTTTATCTGGTTCGGGCGGTGATGGTTTTCTTTAGCCTCTTATCGCATCTTTTATCAATATCCAGCTGGTTCATCATCAACCCGGTGATCACATTATTGGGGAGCGTATTGACATTTGTACCGTGTCTGATTTGTGCCTTTACCCTGTTTTTGTTTGCCCTGGAAGGAGTCGAACAGGAGAATGCATTGAAGGGCTCTCTGTATCAGATTACCGTTATCGCCGCCGTAATCCGGATTCTTGCGGAAGTCACCCGAATCATCATCTTTTCGAGCACCAGCTATCTGTCATTTTTCTTATCGCCTACGTATTTGTTGAAACAGCTGTTGATAGTCATTCTCATCGCTGCGGCAATCGAGGGTACGATGCTGGCGATATTGATTAAATCTGGAAGCAGACCGATATTTCGAGGCTTTCACAATCTGACTTCTGTTTTTTGGCATACATCGAAAGATATGATTAATCGACTGTATGATAATGTGGCGAATATTTTTAACAAAACCGGGAGATAAAAAATATATCGTCGTTCCTGTTTACAGCAGTGTAGGAGCAGCTGCGGATAGTAAGGGGACTTCTTTTCTATAGCTTCCAATATGTTTTTACAGCCTGAAACATGACCAGTGCGGTGATACATTCAGCCGCTGCAAAAGACAACCATACGCCATTCATGCCAAAAAGCAGAGACAAGATGACCGCAGATACGATAATCGCGACAAATCCTCTGAGAGTAGAAGTGATAAACGCCCAGAAAGCATTTTCGGTGGCGCTCAGGATACCTGTGCCCACGATATTGAAACCAGCAAAGATATAGCCGATAAAATATAATCGCACTCCAGTAACCGCATAGGAAGCCATCTCCGCATTCCCTTCGCTGTTAAACAGATTTACGATCGGCTCGGGAATCAGATTCGTTAACAGGATAATGAGCAGGGCAGCGACGAAGCTGGTGATAACAGAGATTTGCAAAAGCTGTCGGACGGATGCCCGGTCGTCATGTCCATAAAAATCGCTGAACAAGGGCTGGCTTCCCTGTGATATCCCGTTAAATATCGAGGTTGCCACAATCGATGTGTTTGCCACGATTCCATAGGCGGCCACACCCACATTTCCCACCAGTCGAAGAATCAGATAGTTAAAAATCATGGTCGTCACCCCGGAGGATATCTCTCCGGTAAAAGCGGATACACCCAGCCGGCAGGCATGAATCAGACGTTTCCAGGACGGCATGATCCATTGAAAAGAAAGCGTGTTCGTTCCCAAAATAAAATGCTTCCTGCCGGTCACGACACCGACAGTGGGAGCGCGGGATGTAACCGGAGCCGAGCAGGCCATCCCCATTTTAAGCGGGAACATCAGGATGTAGTCAAATATGATATTGAAAATACTACTGATAAACGTCGCGGCCATTGCTGTGGATGGATCGTTGTCATTTCGCACAAAGGCATTGACGATATAATTGATCATAAAAATGGGTCCAAACAGCAGAAAAATACGTGTATAACTGGTTCCCACAGAGATGATCTCAGCGTCTCCTCCCAAAAGTTGAAGCAGTTTATCTGGCACTGTCAGTCCCATTAATATAAAAACAGCGCCAAATATACAGGCAAAAAAGATGGCATTCGAAAAATAATCATCTGCCTGTTCGCTATTTCTGGCCCGGTCTATTTTAAACTGTGTCGCAGACCCGATCGCAATCATCGACCCGATGGCAAAAATCAGGCTGTAAAGCGGCAACACCAGGTTTAGCGCCGTAATCCCGTTAGAACCTTCCGCGACGGAAATGAAAAAAGTATCCGCGATGATATAGGTTGAGATGCCGAGCATGCCCAGGATATTCTGTGAGACATATTTCGCGAACAGTGCGCCAATGGACTGTGATTTCTCTGTGTTTTGTTTAACTGTCATGTTTGTATCCCCATTTGCATTTCATTTTTATGCGAATCAGTCTTTTTTACAATTCCTGTGCTATTGTGTCATTATGCTATGCAAGCTGTCATTA
>JAJQDO010000058.1 GCA_021202175.1 Clostridiales bacterium
ATTGGAGATAGATTTCTGAAGACGAGTAACAAGATAAATAATACCCACTCACTGCAATCACAAGTGTGGGTGTACCAGTTAACAAACCGTAAACCATCGTTTGTGCATACCGCATAGAAATGCTGTTTCGACGAAAGTATCCATGTATTATTGATATCGTCAGTAACAGAGATCAAAGATTATTTCGTGTATTCGATGATCAGGTCTGTGATGATCTTGATGGAATCATTTAATTTACTTTCTTCCAAAGCCTGAATATAATCCTCTCTCTCATCGTAAACATACTTCACTGCCTGCAGCAGGCTGTCGCCGGTCATGTCCTCTTCCTGAAGGACGTAACTGTAACCGGAATTCTCAAAAGACGCGGCATTAAGAAGCTGGTCGCCCCGACTCTGTGAAGCAGGCAAAGGGATGAGGATATTCGGTTTTTTGAGAGCAAGCAGTTCACAGATCGCGTTCGCCCCTGCCCGGGAGATGATCAGGTCTGTGGCGGCAAAGAGATGAGGAAGTTCCTTCTTTGCATATTCAAACTGTTTGTATCCTGTTTTTTCTTCTAAGGAGGTATCGTAATTCCCCTTTCCACAAAGATGGATGACCGAAAACTGTTCCAGCAGGGCGTCCAGGTTATCGCGCAGAGCATTATTGATGGCAACAGCTCCCTGGCTGCCACCCATGGTAAGCAAGACTGGCTTGTCATCGGTAAATCCGCATAAACGCAGACCCTCCTCACGACTGCCGTCGAAAAGCTCCTTTCGAATCGGAGAGCCGCTCAAAATCGCTTTATCTTCCGGAACATGCTTCATCGTTTCCGGAAAATTACAACAAACCTTTGTAGCCGCGGGAATGCAGATCTTATTGGCAAGACCCGGCGTCAGATCTGACTCATGGATGATAACAGGAATATGCTTCCTGTGAGCAGCCAGAACAACGGGAACTGCAACAAAACCGCCCTTCGAGAAAACTATATCCGGTTTCAACTTTTTCATCAGGCGGGAAGACTCTGCGTATCCTTTTAATACTTTAAATGGGTCGGAAAAATTCTTAGGGTCAAAATAACGGCGAAGCTTTCCGGAAGAGATCCCGTGGTAAGGGATTCCCATCTCTTCGATTAATTTGCGCTCGATGCCTTGATAGGAGCCGACATACTGGATGTCATAACCAGCCTCCTGCAATCCTGGGATCAATGCCATATTTGGAGTAACGTGTCCGGCAGTTCCTCCGCCGGTTAAAAGAATCCGTTTCATGGTAAACAATGCCTCCTGAATGTTACTGAATCTTTTGTTTGTATGCCATTAATGCCAGAGCAAGCTGATCTGGACATGAAGTGCCTCTGTTGCAGCAATCAATCCCCTTCAATGTAGTGATCACTTCATCAACATTTCTTCCCTGTACCAGTCTGCTGACGCCGGTTGTATTTCCCATACAGCCGCCGATAAACCGAACCTCTTTTATGATATCATTCTCCACGTCAAATTGAATCTCCTTGGAACAGGTACCCTTTGTCTTGTAACTATACATTCTTCTCCTCTTTTCTCTATAATGGAAGAATTAAACGTTCTTCCCAGTATGTCGATACGCTCACGTTTGATTGGCGACATGCCGACGTAACCGTTTGTTAATAAGCCGTGTTTGTTGTGAAAACAGTATAGCACCTTTTTTCCTAAATGCACAGTAAATTTTTTTACGAAAAGTTACATCTTTTTATCCAAAAGTGTTATAATGTTTCCACATAGTAAGGAACTGTTAATTCTTAACAGTTTCGAATAGTATATGAAAAACGGAGGAGACAGAATATGGTTTGTATTGGTGTGATCGGCGCCATGGAAGAGGAAGTGGCTTCCCTGATCAAGCAGATGGATGATGCGGAAAAAAAGACTATGGCTGGTATGTCTTTTTATCGCGGAACCCTGTGGAAACAGCAGGCGGTCGTTGTTCAGAGCGGGATTGGCAAGGTAAATATGGCAATCTGTACGCAGATTCTTGTCGATGTATATGAAGTAGATATGGTAATCAATACCGGTGTGGCTGGCGGATTATATAAGGATATCAGGCTGGGAGATATCGTGATTTCCAGCGATGCGTTGCAGCATGACATGGATGTGGGCGGTCTGGGATATGAACGTGGCGTGATTCCTGGCATGAAGGAGTCCATTTTCAAGGCAGACACGGAACTGGTAGAGATGGCAAAGGAAGCCTGTGAGATTGTGAATCCGGAGATTAATTGTTATGTAGGACGCGTGGTAAGCGGAGATCAGTTTATATCGGATAACGCGACGAAAAAGGAACTGGTCGGGCTGTTTGGCGGCTACTGTGCGGAGATGGAAGGCGCTGCCATGGCCCAGGTAGCTTCTTTAAATCATGTTCCCTTTGTCATTATCCGTGCGATTTCTGACAATGCGGATGATGGCGCGGCGGTGGCCTATAATACCTTTGAGGAGCAGGCTATCATTCATACAGTAAAATTATTGGCTGCCACGTTTTTGAAAATGAACAGATAGCCCATGCCAAAATATAGTATTCCATATCGACCCCTTTCCCTTTTTGTAAAGGAAAGGGGTTTTTTTACGAACGAATCCCCCTTTTCAAAATAAAATGAATTGCGTATAATTGGGGCAAATCCAGACAGACAACCTTTGGAGGAAATGATAGCGGTCATATTTTCATCAAGATTTCCTGGCGGAAAGTCGATGAAGTGCAGGATGGGTGAATACCGGTACATTCGTCCGGCCGCAGCACATCTGGTCAGAAATGGATTGGCAGCAATTGGACATGATTTTCAAAGAGTGATGGATTATGACTCTTGAGTTTTGGTGTAAATATTTTAACGGTAAAATGCCTGACTGTTTGAGGAGGGAAGGAAATGTTCGAATACATAATACATAGTACGATTTTTATGAAAACGATCATCGCCTGCTGTTTTTTTGGTATTATAAGCTGGATCGTTCTGGAATTTTCATACAGAAGTATGATAAAGGCCACGGCACAGATTGGAAAGACGAACAAAAAGTGGCTGGTTTCTCTGAAAAAGAAATATGAAGACTATCATGAGATGAATGTGCAAGTCAATAATGTTTCCACATTTGTAGACAGACTTTTCCGCAAAAAGAAGGTGCTGGGATTCACCTGTTCCTTCTGGATTACTCTGGAAAGACTTTGTATAGCTGGCTGTGCCATAGCCGGTGCAGCCGGTGCCCTGGCCGCTTCTCAAAGAGGAAGCAGTCTGACGACGGTGATGATTACCTATCTGACAGGGATTACCGCAGCCTGCGGATTGATTTTTCTTGATACATTGCTCAGGCCAGAGGAAAAGAAGCATATCATTATCGTAAATATGAACGATTATCTGGAAAATGTGCTGGAAAACACGATAAGTGGTCGGAAAGCTGTAGAGGATACCGTCGAACGAAAGGCTCGCAGCCGGCGGCTTCTCCGTTATGCCGAGGAAAACAGGAACAAAAAGAAGAAACGAGTGGAGGCGCCGGTTTTACAGGTTTCTCCTGAGGAAGAGAAGCTGCTCGAGGACGTGCTCCAGGAATTCTTCGCTTGAGTTAGCGGGAACTGCCTGAACATATTTCAGGAATTCTCAGCCGTCAGCAGATCTGTTAGAGAATGGAACGTATATCCCTCATTCTCCAGATTTGTTAAGACGGTATCCAGAGCCTGCGCGTTGGATTCTGATATATTATGAATCAGCGGAATGGCCCCCGGGTGTATGTATTTGTCGAACTGGTTGATTACGTAGTCTGCCCCCGGCTGGTCATTTACGTCATAATCCAGATAGGCCAGGCTCCAGAACACGGTGGTATACCCCATATTTTTAGTAATCTGTAGTGTACGTTCACTATATTCTCCCTTTGGCGGCCGGAAGAAAGCATCCATTTCATATCCGGTCGCTTCTTTCATGTAATCAGCATTTTCGCTGATTTCCTCCCTTATGGTCCGCTCGTCACTTTCCGGCATACAGATGTGATTGGCGGTATGATTGCCGACGATATGACCTTCTTCCTTCATCCTTATGATCAACTCCGGCTGGTCCTCGATAAAATGTCTGCACACGAAAAAGGCGGCGGGAGCCTCATGTGCTTTCAAAACATCAAGCATACTGGCAGTGTAACCGTTTTCGTAACCGCAATCGAAGGTGAGATAGATATATTTCTCGTCTTCCTTAAGGTCTTTCCGCACATACCATGCATCATATTTACTTAAATTAATCTCTTCCTGTGCGGAAGGTGCCAGATGCTCCTCATTTTTCATAAACCACCAGGCGGCCAGGGTATTGGGCAGAGAAGAAGGATCGACGTATTCCGTAGTTTTTTCGGCAGCAGGACGGGAGCCGTTGTTCGCGGTTGTATTGTCGTCTGAGGAATTTCCGGCAGTGGAGTTGTCGGAATTTTCAGCCAGGGAATTCGCAGAACCGGAGTTGTCTGAATTTCCCG
>JAJQDO010000104.1 GCA_021202175.1 Clostridiales bacterium
GATTCAGCTTTTCAATCTACACCCCTATGGGGTGGTTGTCGGACAGTCTCCCCCGGTATAGAAAATTGCAACTACTTTATGCTTTACGAGCCCATGTTTTTGTGTATTTTATCCAAATTTCTTGACCTAATTCAATGCAATCCACTTCCAACACTTTTTCATTTTTCTAGTCTAACACTTCCAGACAGTTACCACTAATATATCAAACCTTTTTTCAGCATACAGTCTGCAAGCTTATTTGAATCCTTCTTCAGTAAAGTTTGATGCGGTACATTTTCTCCTATTATATTTATGGTTTTCTAACAGGTTCCTTCAATTAATTAAGAAGCAAAAAAACGGCCATCCCGTTAGGAACAGCCGCTATTTACAAATTTTTATGCTTTTACTTCTAACCCACCTTTGAAGGTGACCCTGATATCATCTTTCGCATAAACTGTGATGAAATCTACCATGCTGCACCAAAGCTCCTCATCAAACTCCTTGAGAGGTTCCCCTTGTTTGCTAAAATCCTCAATAAACTTTTTCATCGTATTGGCGTTTTGTCTATTCTTTACAATCTCCTTTTTTTGCTCATTGTACTCCTGTCTTGTCCTCTCGAGTTCTAAAACAAGAGCATCATATCGGCTCTGGTAATCCTTTTGATCCAAAGTGTTTCCATCCAGCAAGTCTCCTATCTCGACATCCAAAGATTTCATCTTGTCTTCCAACACCTTCCTTCTTGCTTCATTACATGATACATCCTCCAGCTTCTCCGCCTGTTGTTCAAGTTCTCTCATAACTTTCTTCCTGTTAGCAATCAGGTTATTTAGCGCGAATACAAAACACTGTTTGAAATCTTCCTCAGTAAGTGTGGGCGTAGTACATTTTTTCTCCCCGTCATACATATGGTTGCATCGATAAACATGCCTGCGATATTTGTTATTGGAATTGTAGATTTTTGAGCCATACCATCCTCCGCAGCAACCGCATTTGACCTTTGACAAAAAAATGTTTTCTCCACTATATCGCCTTTTTCCTTTCTTCCTGTTCTGAATCTCGGTCTGTACAAAATCGAACGTTTCTGGATCAATGATCGCCTCGTGGTCTCCTTCCACATAGTACTGCGGAAGGACTCCCTTATCATTCTTTTCTCTCTTCTTCGTAAGGAAATCCGCCACATACTCCTTTTGCAGCAAGGCATCTCCTTTGTATTTCTCATTCTGGAGGATGTGCCACACGGTGGTAGGCCACCATTTTGCATTCCCAGCCGGTGAAGGAATCTCCAGAACCATGAGTTTCTTAGCAATCGCATAAGGAGAAAAGCCTTCTAAAAACCATTGATAAATCAAGCGTACTGTCTCTGCCTGTTCTGGATCCACAACAAGCTCTCCGTTTGGGTCTCTCTCATAGCCGAGAAAATTAGAAAACGCCACGCTGACCTTTCCATCTGCATATCGCTTATGGATTCCCCATGAAGTATTTTCTGAAATGCTCCTCGATTCCTCCTGTGCAAACGAGGACATGATGGTGATAAACAGCTCGCCTTTGAAGTCAAGCGTGTAAATATTCTGCTCTTCGAAATAAACCTCCACTCCTTTTTCTTTCAACTGACGAATCGTCGTCAAAGAATCCACGGTATTCCTTGCAAATCGGCTGACGGTCTTCGTAATAATCAGGTCGATCTTTCCATCAAGCGCATCCTGCACCATCTGGTTGAATCCGTCTCTTTTTCGTGTGGATGTAGCTGATACCCCTTCATCGCTATACATCCCAACGTACTCCAAATCTTCTCGGCCCGTGATGTATTCCTTGCGCTGAATGATTTAGATGGACATGATGAGGGCTATAAGTGGAGAGCTGAGAGCTGCTTTACCACTAACTGGAACATAGACGCAAATGATTTCCCCTCTATGTTTAAAGCATCGATGAAAGAAATGAGCAACCTTATTGATAATAAGTCGGTTCAGCCAATCGGCGGCATTCTTTCGCTGTTCAAGAGGCCCAAAGAAGTGGAATTTGTCCGGAAGTGCTTTAGAGAATTGTTCAGCGAGGACGGCGGAGATATTGATGCAAGGCAAGAGCGCATCGAATCCTTCATGGATAAGATAAACAGACGGATTGACCAATACGAAAGTGGCTCTTGGAAATATCCTCAGAATATGAAGGATGTCATCTACTATCTGAATCTTTGGAGGCCATATGAAAATTATATTTTCAAATCCACCGAGGCGAGTGACTGGGCAAATTGTGTAGAGTATGGAGATGACTTCGGTTCAGGCAAAAGTTTTTCGCTCAAAAAATACTATCGAATGTGCGATGAACTGCTGGAGGAAGTGAAAAAGAACGATGCCATATTGGAGCTTCATAAAGCACGCTTCGACCGTGAGGCACAAGGTGTATTTGATGATAAATTACATATACTCGTGTATGACATCATTTACTGTGCTCATGCCTATAATTTTTATGAATACGCAACTATCCATACGACATCAGCAAAAGAACGCATTCGCCATGCCGCGCTTCGGGAACAATACGAAGAAGCCCGATCTCGCTATAATGCTGCGACCGAGGCCAGAGACAATATCGCAGCACAAGCCACGCTCACTGTTGATCTTACGGGTAAAAAACTCAAGCATAAGACTTACGGAATCGGGACTGTAAAGTCTCACGCAAACGGGACGCTCATAATTGAATTTGGCGTAGGCACAAAGAAGTTCCAGTATCCGAATGCCATAAAAGGTGGCTTCCTTTCTGCTGTAGATGATGAAGTAGCATCAGGTATACAGCATGAAAAAGATTCTAAAACGGAACTGGAAAATGCCGAAAAAGAGCTCTCCTTAGCAAAAGACGAATACGAAAATCTTAAGAGAGCCATGGGGATTAAAGGGTAATCTAGTTCAAAAGGTAGTAAAACACTTGCATTCCAGTTTACATATAAATTATAAACAACTAAAAAAGTATGAAGCTCTAATCAAATGATATGCTTTAAGGCTTCATACTTTTTTCTTAGTCATCTTTTCATATCGTCGTAAGTGTCAAATCATCCGCCCACAGCAAAAAAAGGAACCGCTTTTCAGCGGTTATTCTTGTAACATTTATCAGGAAGTGTGGTTGACCATGGAAGTAAGTCATCTAAATCAGATGGAGAGATATGTCCGTCGACATCCATCCTCTGTGGCAGTTCCTCCAGCAGCCGTTTTAAGTAGTAATACGGATTCAGATCGTTTAACCTCGCAGTCTCGGTTATGCTGTAGACTACCGCGCTGGCATCTGCGCCTTTTGTTGAATAGATGAAAACCCAGTTCTTACGTCCCACTGTGAAGGGTCTGATAGAGCGTTCACTGGCTGAGTTGTCGATCGGAACATCGCCGTTGGTCAGGAACACCCGCAGGTATTCTTCCTGGTTGACGCAGTAATTCAACCCTTTTGCGGTTTCCCCCTTCGGAAGGCAGGCCGTATCGGCGAGACGTTCCTTTGCCCACACGAAATACTCATCAACCAGAGGCTTGATTGATGATTGTCGCTCCCGGAGCCGTTCCTCAGCCGACAGGTCTTTCAAAGTACCTTCCAGCTTGTAAATCGCGGCGATCCTGGTCAATGCCTGATACGCGGTGGATCGCTTTGCCGCTTCGTCATTCTTCTTGCCGATCGCCTTGAGCGCATCTGCGAGTGACCGTCTTGCGTGTGCCCAACAGTTCGCATTGGTCAGCCCATCCAGTTCCCGCGCTGCCTTGTGGTACTGTTCCAGGCCGTCCGTCATAAGGATTCCTTTGTAATCCTTATAGAACTCTTTGGGATGGCAGCTGTTCCTCGTCTTCTGGTATTCGTATAAGACGATCGGCCGCTCCCTGTAAAGCTCCCCAGAACGATGGACCCACATATAGCTCTGACTTCCTGCCGGACGTCCGTCTTTTATAACCTCCACCGGCGTTTCGTCTGATTGGTTTACTGGATACTCAAGAAGGATCTCCTTCAGGCGGTCATACAATGGCTGGAGGTATCGTTCTGAGCACTTGATGATCCAGCCGGCCATGACCTGTCTGGAAAGGTTCAGCCCATTCCTGGCGAATTCCTGCTCGATCCGGTTGATCGGAAGGGCATTCACATATTTCGCGTTCATGATCGCTGCGCCCAGCGATGGCGTGAGGATACTGTTGCGTAACAGATCCTTCGGGCGGTCACCACGTATGAATTCATCCTGGTGATCCCCATCCGTGCCCACATAAACATGTGTCCTGTGTTCCTCGACAGTCCAGGAAGCAGGCTCATAGCGGAGCCGCTTGCATTCCTCGACTGGCAGCTCGCGCCAGTTCCCGGCACCGAATAGTCTGTCAAGTTCTTCGGCTGCTATGGCATGGTCATGGGGGCTGTCGGGAAATGGATGGTCCTAGACAGGGAAGGCAGTGACCCGGAAGGG
>JAJQDO010000252.1 GCA_021202175.1 Clostridiales bacterium
ATGTTTTTAATTTGTCGTTTTCTGTATCAGTATCTAGTAACGTTAAATAATTTATCCTTTGGATACACCTTTCACATTAATTAATTATCATAGAAAAATCTGAACCTTAAAAATAATTAAATTTTTTTGTCACAAATAGCAGTTGTTAATTGTTATATATATATAAGGTAAAAATATTGATAATCTATAAGAGGAAAATGATGTTAGTTATATTATAATATAATCATATTAATTTGTAAACAATTATATTTATCGTTCTAGTACGATTTTGATAGTTTAATTATTGAGCTAGTGTATCGTCTCAATCATAATTATAGCACTGCTTATATCGCAATTCACTGTATTGGCCTACGCTTCACTTTGGTCCGTGCTGAACATCCATTAGACGTTCAGCACTTTCAGTCAAACTAGCTAGTGGTATTCGACAATGTTGGTTTAAATTTCTAAAAAAAGGGGTGATTGAAATGATTGTTTAGTATTCCAATTATTGTTGCTACAGAACAAAATATATGGTCAAAGAAAACACACCTAAATTTGAGAATTATTTAGGGGTGAAATATTTAAGTAGTATTTACTAGAAAGGAAAAAAATGATAAAAAGGAATATAAAAAAAATAATATGCATGATTTTGGTTTTCATAATGATGACATGTGTTATGCCGGTGCAAGCGTTTACAGATGTTGATGATTCCAGTGAATTTGGTGATGTTTCAGTGGATATAGAAGATCCTATTTCTGAAATTTCTCCAGAATGGCAAACAACTGATCATAAAAACAAGCAATGTGATTATGTAATAGACGAATTAAATCTGACCGAGGCACAAGGTAGCTGGCTTAAAGAGTCCTGCTCTATCGTGGATTCAGAATTTAGAGACATAAAAATGTTCCATGTGACTAAAAAATGTAATTATGTTGCTGGATTAAATGCTCTGTTCATGTTCGCAAGATTGATTGGAACATCGAATAAAAAACAGACCATTTTAGAAAGTATGCCTGATCTATCAGAGGAAAATGTAACATATATCAGTGAAATGTGTGATGCAGTTCAATCTTATTTAACGAGCAAGGAATCCATTTCAAAGACCCATAAGCAATATCTGGTCTATGGATTTGCATTACATTTGATGGGAGATGTATATGCGCATCGGGTAAAGGTGAAGAAAACATGTATTACAAATTGGGGATTGACAGATACTTCTTCTAAAAAATATTTTCAGACAGAGGATTTTAAATCCAGTACATTATCTGAATTTAAACAAAAAGTATTATCAGGAGATATTTACACAGCAGATATCAAGAATTACATGCTTGATTCAGGGAATGTTTTTAAACTTAACTATACAATTTCAGAATCCAAGACCACTACGACACCAGGCCTTGTGTATACAGACAATACAACATTCATGCCCAAAAGATTTACTGCAGCAAAAGAAGCTAGTGTCTCCTTTGTTAAAAATGTGAGAAATAGTAATAAGGATTTTAACGATGTTGATTTTTATTTAGATGATTATAGTTTGACATTGTATAAGTTTTCTGAATATCAATCTGTTATATGATAAATTTGTATAGATATTCATATACACAATTAATAATCAAATTTTATATTATTTATTGCTATATTTGTATATTATGTATGTCGTGCTCAGAAAGGAGAAAACCTGATGAATAAGATTTTAAAGAAATGCTGGATGTATGTTTTCTCAATGATTGCTATTACGGCATTTGTTGTCCTTTTCCCGATAGGCACGCTCGATGCGAAAACAGCAACCCCAATAGAATTCGTGTCAAATGGTGTCAGATATGAGGTCTATGTTGGGAGTAGCAGTTGTAATGCCTCCCTTTATGATGTAGATGGACAGGAAGAAGTGACAATTCCCAACAGTGTGACCTATGAGGGAAAGACTTATAAAGTAACATTTTTTGGCTGGGATGATGAATACGAGAACTGGTGGAGTGAAGTAAAGAGGGAGGATACGCCTAAAGCAGGTTCTTATCAGGCGATATTGAAAAAGATTACCATTGAAAAGGGCGTGATTATCTCCGAACCAGCCTGCCATTATATGAACCTGGAAGAAATCGTGTTCGAAGATCCGTCAGATATTTCTGGCGCAGTCTTTTACGATTGCCCGAAATTAAAAAGCCTTTATATCCCGAAAAATGTAAAAAGTTATCCGGTAGTGAGAGAATGCCCCGCAGTGAAGATTACCGCAGATGCGGATAACCCTTACATCAAAGTGATTAACAACGACATTTATTCCAAAAACGGAAAGACGCTATACAGTGTTGCCAGCACAAAGAGTGAATATAAGGTGAAGAAGACGGTGACAAAGATCGCGGCAAATGCATTTTACAGGAACGACCAGATAAAATCCATCGTAATCACAAAAAATGTCAAGTCTATCGGTGCGGATGCATTTCGAAATATGAATAATCTGACTTCTGTAAAGATTGGTAAATCCGTGAAGAAAATCGGGTATGGTGCCTTTCGTCAGACCCCGAAGTTAAAAACCCTTACCTTTCCAAAAAATGTGAAAAGCCTAGGAGGAAGCTTTGGTGGCAATACAAACAGCAGTGCCCTTAAAAAAGTATATATCAGTGCAAAGAGCATAAAAAAATGCAGTCTTTCCAGCATCCCAAAAACCTGCAAGATATATGTAAAGAACCGTACAGTACAGAAACAGGTCAGGAAATATGGATTTAAAGGTAAAATCATTCTGAAAAAATAATCAGATCGCCAGTATATCTTAAAATGTATCCAAAATAGTTTACTTCCTGATAACAACCCATACTTGTCAAAGTAAATATAACTACCCTACCCTCACCACTTCATTCACACAGTACTTTCATGCTTTGTAAAAAAGAGGCTGTCGGGAAATTGACGTTCCCATACAGGGAAGGCAATAACAATAAATAGTTCCAACCTTCCCTGATTTTTTGTAAAGAAAAAAGAAGTCTAATAATGATAACAGATTAAAAAATCAAAAAAAGGATAATATTCCCACAAAAATTATGTCTAAATTGTGTAAAAACTGCGATTTCTATGTTATAATACCCATGGCTAATTTGGTAACTACCTATGTGATGATATAAGAGTATGGAGAACTCAAAATACGAAGAAATCCATAATACCATATAACGTAAGATTCAAATAGAACGTATATGGTATTTGAACTCTATGTCAACTGTAAGGAGCGACAGAAGAATGAATGAACATAACAAGAAAAAAGCAGCATTATTCCCTTATCTAATCCTATACACTTTTCTTTTTGGACTGATGTGTATTTTTGTATTCTGGAGATTCTGGAAAACCGGTACCTCCTTTGTATGGCACACAGATGGTTGGAATCAGCATATTCGTGCATTACAATTCTATTTAGACTGGCTACAGCAGATTGTTCGCGGTGTCATAAAGGATGCAACCTTATCCATTCCCATGTGGAGTGAATGTATCGGTTACGGCAGTGATATCGTTACCACCTTACATTATTATGTGATTGGCGACCCACTCTGCCTGCTATCTATATTTGTACCTGACCGCTATATGGTAGATTTTTATAATGCGATGATTATCTTTCGCCTATACTTGGCTGGAATCTCCTTTTCTGCATTCATGTATTATCTTAAAAAGAATAGCTCGCTAATAACCAATAGTACAGAATATGCGACTAACAATAAAAACAACTCAGCAAAGAAATTCATAACAATCTCTGCCTGGTTAGCCGGAGTCTTCGTCTATCTTTTCTCCGGTTACACCTTTGTGCCCAATGTCATTTAGATAAGGTTGCAGGATATGTATAAAATTATCCACTGCCACCAGAATCATGGTATCAAAGACGTTTGATATCACAAGGAGGACAGCAGATGCTGCTATCAACAGGGCAAATCATTGTTTTGAAGCCTTGCCACAACATTTTAAGGCATGGCAAACAGACCGATATCAATCGGCCTACTTTCAATCAAAAAGAGTCACGCATCTATGCGGCTCGATAGAAGAAGTGTTTGGGGTTTCTGAAATGAGCAGTCGTCAAACGGGGATATTGACGGTCATCGCGGATTGGCTTTAGTTCTTTTTTCAGAATGCATGACACGTTTATGCAGGGTTTATCCGCAGGCTGGCGGAGAAACGCCTTGCATACAACCACGGCGGAGGTGAATTTCACTTGATAAGTGTGCTTTGTATCCTTCTGTTCAATCACTGTCTGGTTGATCAGTCGTTCCGTTAAGTTGTATGCAATCAGTCTGGCTCAGATTTCCTGTTCCACGAATTCTGGCTTATAAGAGTGTGTATAACTCAAACTGATTGTATATTTTAACTTTCTGAATGAAGTCTCAATGATCCTTATGCCGATATTTTTTTAATGCCGACATTTTTAATATCTGCCACAAAACCG
>JAJQDO010000136.1 GCA_021202175.1 Clostridiales bacterium
CAGGCTGGCCACGATCACAGGCTGCCCTCTGCGCAAAGCTTCAATCTCCCGGTCTTTTTCCTTTACAATGTTCTCTACCTCATCACATATCTTATCCAGCTGAATATCAACTTCATCCTTGTCATATCCAAACATTGATGTCTTAAATACCAGTTCTTCCACATATGTCAATAATTCCTGTGTATCCATTCCGAATCCCCCTTTTATAACATGAATTCCTTTTTATCAACGTTATTTCCTAACTTCCATTATAAACATTCTGCCGTTTTTGTCCAGTGTTTTTAATCAATGCACTTCAAGCCTGTTTACGGTCACTGACATGTTTTCTTAATACAGATCAATTTCTTAATTCTAACATTTTAGTCCGTATATTTTCTCATTCTGTACGGACCATTTTCCGTATTTCACCCTTTTGGTCCGTATTTTTGCCCTTCCTGTACGGACCATTCTCCGTATTTCACCCTTTTGGTCCGTATTTTTGCCCTTCCTGTACGGACCATTTCTCTTCTTTCACTCTTTTGATCCGTATTTCTGTCCTTTCTGTACGGACCATTTCCCTTCTTTCACCATTTTGGTCTGTATTTCCGCTCTTACTGCACAGACTGTTTTTGTAACACTTCTGTTTTCGTCCGTACATTTTCCCTCAAGTACAGACTATTTTTAAAATTCTGTCACTTTCGTCTGCCTATGCGGCGTCCCCCAGTCGCCACGATTATCCGATTTTAGATGGAGTTATTTTCGTCTGCCTATGAGCAATTCTATACCCTGGAATAGTAATGTTCACATTACTGGCTATGTTCATATGGCGATTTTATCTTAAAAACATAACTGAAAAATAATTTGTAAAGAAAAAATTTATATCTACAATCTATAAGAGATGGAACAAAAATTAAAACCCCAAAATAATAAAAGCGACCTGTGAAACCTACATTCACAAGTCGCCTTACCCACTAATCATTAATCGTTATTCGTTATTATTCATTGATATAAGTGTCAAAAGTTAGATAATTTCATCAAGAAAACATACATTTCTCTATTTACCGATTATTCTGACCTTTACCACTTACATCTTTTTTACGCATTTTACTGGTTCATTTTGTGTTGCCGTGCTTCCGTTTTTCTGCTTTCGCAATCTGCTTCGCCCATGTTTTCGCAGTCTGTTGCTGCAAAAAATCACAAAGTACAGAAAGCTTCTGTTCTACATCCCATGCCTCCAGCGCAGTATAATACGCTTTTCTGTCTGCCTCATGAATCGTAATCGGGGAATGATTGTGTAACACAAGGAAATAGTTCATGACAAGTCTGCCTGTCCTGCCATTACCATCCGCAAAAGGATGAATATTTTCGAACTTCGCGTGAAAGTATGCTGCTGCAATCAGTGCCTTTTCATCGGCTACTTCCTGTAACTCCTCCAGAAGTTCCGCAAGCTCTTCCGGAACTTCCTCGGGAGACGCTCCGATTTCTTCTCTCCCTGTCACATAGTCATGTCGCTTATATTCGCCCGGGCGTTCTCCAAGCTGGTATCGTCTCGTGTCATAGGTATTTTGCGTCAGCAATCTTTGCATTTCCTTAATAAATGCTTCATCCAACGCTCTTTTTCCCTTAAAGGAAACAAGAAAAAATTCATGGGCTTCTCTGGCATTTCGGATTTCAAACAGCGTCCGCAAATCTCCGGTATAGGAGGTCACACCATCATGCTCAAAAATCTCTCTGGTGTCATGATAGGTAATCTGCTCATTTTCTATCTTCCCGGAGTTATATGCAAAGGCGATGCTTTGTCCATTAAGAGCTTCCGCCAGTTCCGCATCTGTAGTTATATTTTTGGCGCGCCACAGGGCAAGTGCCTTTTCATAGGAATCCATATCAGGTCGCTCCTTTAACACTATGCTGTCTCTTTTTGCCATATAAATCATCCCTGCCGCAATCGTTCCGTCGGCCGTAACTATTACGATCGGTAACCCGCCTTGGGGCATACGCCTGTTTTATTTCGCCACGTCCAGGCGCACCAGCGCCCGCTTGAGTGCCAGCTCTGCCCGCTGCAGATCGATACCGCCCTGCTCGCTGGTGATACGTCGCTGCGCACGGATTTTCGCTTCCTCGGCGCGCTGGATGTCGATATCTCCGGGCCACTCGACCGCTTCCGCGAGAATAGTCAGTTTTTGCTGCGTGATCTCCACGAAACCGGATAGGAGCGCGGCGGTCTTCTGCCCGTCTTCTTCCGTGATCGTTAACTGCCCCGGAGCGATGATCTGCGTCATGGGGATATGCTCCGCATAGACGCCGACCTGCCCTTCCACCGTGTTGTATTCCGCCATCACGACGTCATCGTCATAAAATATCCTGTCCGGGGATATGATTTCAAATCTGAACTTTTTTTCTGCCATGAAATCACCTGCCTACTTACGTACTTTTGCCAGAACATCTTCAATGCCGCCGGCATTTAAGAACAGACCCTCCGGGATATCATCATATTTTCCTTCCAGAATCTCCTTAAAGCCCTGAATCGTCTCGGACAGCGGCACGTAACGGCCGTCCGTTCCCGTAAACTGTTCTGCCACGAAGAATGGCTGTGACAGGAACCTCTGTACTTTACGGGCACGGGCTACCAGTAATTTCTCATCTTCGGATAATTCATCCATACCAAGAATGGCAATGATATCCTGCAGTTCTTTGTATCTCTGCAAGATCTCCTGTACGCCTCTGGCTACCTGATAGTGCTCCTCTCCCACGATCTTCGGATCGAGGATACGGGAAGTAGACTCCAACGGATCAACGGCAGGATAAATCCCCTGTTCCACGATGGAACGGGACAGTACCGTTGTGGCATCCAGATGAGCAAATGTCGTCGCCGGAGCCGGGTCTGTCAGGTCATCGGCCGGCACGTATACGGCCTGTACGGATGTGATGGAACCGTTCTTGGTAGAGGTGATACGCTCCTGCAGAGCACCCATCTCAGTCTGCAGCGTCGGCTGATAGCCCACGGCACTCGGCACTCGGCCAAGAAGCGCGGACACCTCCGAGCCAGCCTGCGTAAAACGGAAAATATTGTCAATAAATAAAAGAACGTCCTTGCCACCATAATCACGGAAATATTCCGCAATCGTCAGACCGGAAAGTCCGACACGCATACGCGCTCCCGGCGGTTCGTTCATCTGACCAAATACCATGGCGGTCTTTTCAATAACGCCGGACTCACTCATCTCATGATAGAGATCATTTCCTTCACGGGTACGCTCCCCGACACCGGTGAACACGGAATAACCGCCATGCTCCGTCGCGACGTTACGAATCAATTCCTGGATGAGAACGGTCTTACCTACCCCGGCACCGCCGAACAGACCAATCTTACCGCCCTTCTGATAAGGACACAGCAGATCGACGACCTTGATTCCCGTTTCCAGTACTTCTGTATCAGTGGACTGCTCCACGAAAGCCGGGGCTTTTCTGTGAATCGGATTTCGCTCCACATTTTCCGGCATCGGTTTATTGTCAATCGGCTCACCCAGAACGTTAAAGATACGTCCAAGGGTCACTTCACCGACCGGCATGGTGATCGGACCGCCTGTCGCCGTCGCGTCCATGCCCCGGACAAGACCGTCGGTCGGACCCATGGCGATACATCTTACGATATCATCCCCAAGATGCTGGGCCACTTCCGCAACCCGCCTGCTGCCGTCTGTTCTGAGAATCTCAATCGCATCGTTAATCTCCGCCAGAATGCACTGCGTGAAGATGCTATCCAGGCCGGCACCGATAACCTGGGTAATCTTACCTGTATTTTGTGCTGCCATCTCTATACTCCTTTTTTAACATTAATTCAGAGCCTCGGCACCTGAAATAATTTCGGTTAATTCCTGCGTGATCGCGCCCTGTCTTGCCCGGTTATAGGCCAGCGACAAGGTGTCGATCATCTCTTCTGCATTGCTGGTAGCGGCATCCATAGCCTGCATCCTCGCACCGTTTTCGCTGGCGACCGCTTCAATGAAGGCGCCGTAAATGGTGCTGTTGATATATTTGGGGATGATCATGTCCAGAGATTCCTCCGCTTCCGGCTCATAATTCATCGGTGCTTCCTTCACTTCCGGAGAAGCATTCTCAGCAATCGTCTCCACTTCCACAGGAAGAAGCTTCACAAATCGTGGAATGTGCACCACAGTGTTTTTAAATATGGTGTAAGCCAGCCAGATCTCTCCGATCTCTCCGGTACTGTAGGCGTCCAGCACACGTTTGCCGATCTCTGCCGCATCAGAAAACAGCGGAGCATTCATGACTTCCGAATCGTCGGACACAACATGGTACCCACGCCGGTTCAGGGCCTCCACGCCTTTTTTACCGATGCCGTAGATATCAACGTCTTCTTTGGAAAAACCACTGTCTGTCACCAGTT
>JAJQDO010000310.1 GCA_021202175.1 Clostridiales bacterium
TTTTTTGAGCGACAGTTAGATGCAAAAAGTTGATCAAGCTAAGCACACTCGTAATGGCATATTTCTGCAGATTCTCGATATTCTTCTCCAGATTGCAGATTCCTTTTGCCAGAGCATCCAGATTTTCCTCCGAAAGATCAGTCTTTGGCACCCCGCCATTATATTTCAATGCGCGCACCGTAGCAACCAACATGACCGCATCCGGTTTTAATCCGGCCATACGGCACTTGATATCCATAAACTTCTCCGCGCCAAGATCCGCACCGAAACCTGCCTCCGTAATCGTAATATCCGCCAGTTTTAAAGCACTCTTCGTCGCCCGGACACTATTACATCCATGCGCGATATTCGCAAATGGTCCGCCATGAACGATAGCACCCGTATTCTCCAGCGTCTGAATCAGATTCGGCTTAATGGCATCCTTTAATAAAGCAGCCATCGCTCCGACGGCATTCAGCTGGCCAGCCGTTACCGGATTGCCATCCAGGTCATAAGCAACGATAATCTTTGCCAGACGTTCTTTCAAATCTGCCATATTTTCTGCGAGACAGAGAATCGCCATGATTTCCGTGGCCACTGTGATGACAAAATGATCCTCTCTCACAAAACCGTCGGCCTTCTTTCCAAGTCCGACCACAATATTACGCAGAGCACGGTCATTCATATCCAGACAACGCTTCCATATAATCTGTCTGGTATCAATCCGCAGTTCATTTCCCTGCTGAATATGATTATCCAGCATAGCAGCCAGAAGGTTATTCGCAGAAGTGATTGCATGAAAATCTCCTGTAAAATGCAGGTTCAGATCCTCCATAGGCACAACCTGAGCATAACCGCCACCTGCCGCACCGCCCTTGATACCAAAACACGGTCCTAACGAAGGTTCACGCAAAGCTAACAGACATTTTTTACCCAACTTTGCCATAGCCTGTGCCAGCCCGATGCTGGTCGTCGTCTTTCCCTCACCAGCCGGTGTAGGATTGATGGCTGTCACAAGAACGAGCTTACCATCCGGACGATCCTTAATCTCCTCCAGCAACTCATCCGAAAACTTCGCCTTATACTTTCCATACAACTCCAGGTCATCTTCCCCAATCCCATACTGTGCAGCCACGTCGCGAATGGGAATCATTTTTGCTTCCTGTGCAATCTGAATATCTGTTTTCATATCTTTTTCCTTTCCTGATATCTAAGGAACTGTTAAAGAAGTATTGTTCGTCATACATAAAAGTTAATTCTTAACAATTCCCAATGCAGTGTTGAAATTGTTGTTTTTGCCCTCTTTCATTTTGTCATATTCATGCTTGTTCTGGCATAGACATTTCTTGCTGCACTGAAAATAATTTTCTGAAATATTCTTTACCCAGATGTATACAATTTGCCTTGATTATCAGACCAGCATAAAATGAAAAAGGGCAACCTCAATAGAAGTTGCCCAGACGGTCGGCTATAAGGGATGGACATCCCATCCTTCTGATCGCACTGTGTAAACTCACGAATCCGTCAGCGATCAGACTATTCGTTGAACATCAATCGCTACAGTTTAAGGTATACGTGAACAGAAACCTTCAAACTTTTTATGACGTTCAACATGACATTCACGATGATTACGCTTTTATAATTGCATATTTGAAATTTTTTGTCAATATTCAATTTTATAACTTTTCACTATTATTTCTTAATGATATCAGCGTCCATTTCAAGCTTCCCGCTCAATCTTGTCGATAGCCGCCTTAATCCTGGCAATCGTCTCCTCTTTTCCGATGACTTCCATAATCTCCGTAGCGCCACCTGGCGTCATCTGTTTGCCGGAAACGGCCGTCCGCACCGGCCACATGACGAATCCCGGTTTATATCCGTGGTCAGAAGCAAACTGACGCAGCAACTGGTATAAAGCATCATTACTATAATCATCCTGCCCTTCCAAAACCGGCAATAATTCTTTTAACACTATGAGAGATTTTTCCGGTGTCGTCTTATTCTTTTTATGTGTGTACATGGACACATCATATTCCGGCACTTTCTGGAAGAAATCGACCATGTCCAGAATATCCGGGAAAATCTCTATTCTGGTCTTAACCAGAGCGGCAATCTTTTTCAAATCAAAATCTTTCGTAATCGCCTGTTTCAGATAAGGCTCCGCTTTCTCATAAAATATATCGAAATCCATCGCTTTGAGGTATTCGCCATTCATCCATTTCAACTTCACCATGTCAAATACTGCCGGAGACTTACTGATATGCCTATAATCAAAAGCTTCGATTAGTTCCTCCATGGAAAAAATCTCCCGGTTATCCGATGGACTCCATCCAAGAAGCGCCACAAAGTTGACAACCGCCTCGGATACAAAGCCCTGCTCAATCAGATCCTCATAAGAGGAATGACCGGAACGCTTCGACAGTTTCTGATGCTCCTCGTTCGTAATTAACGGACAGTGAATATATTTCGGCTCCTCCCAGCCAAAAGCCTGATACAGACGAGTGTATTTCGGTGCGGAGGAAAGATATTCATTTCCTCTTACTACATGCGTAATCCCCATCAGATGATCGTCAATGACGTTGGCAAAATTATAGGTCGGATATCCGTCAGATTTAATCAAAATCATATCATCCAGCTCTTCATTCGGCTGAGAGATGTCACCATAAATCTCATCATGAAAACAGGTTTCCCCTTCATTCGGAATATTGGCCCGAATGACGTAAGGTTTCCCTGCCGCAAGATTCGCCGCAATCTCTTCTTTCGGAAGGTGCAGACAATGTTTATCATAAACACTGATTTCTTTATCTCCTACAACCTGCTTTAACGTATCCAGACGCTCCTGGTCACAGAAACAATAATAAGCCTCACCTTTTTCAATCAACTCCCTGGCATATTTCATGTAAAGTCCGGAAGCACAGCGCTCACTCTGCACATAAGGACCGTAACCGCCATCCCTATCCGGCCCCTCATCATGACGAATCCCGGTAGATTCCAAGGTACGATAAATAATTCCCAAAGCTTCATCCACAAAACGTTCCTGATCAGTGTCCTCTATCCGCAAAATAAAATCGCCGCCTTCATGCTTCGCAATCAGATACGTATATAAAGCGGTCCTCAGATTACCCACATGCATCCTTCCTGTCGGACTCGGCGCAAATCTCGTTCTCACTTTTGCCATAATATTTTCCTCTCTTTCTTTCTAAATATTATCCTCTGAAACCTTCTACTCTTTTCCAATAAAAGTATTTATCACTTTACCATAATTTCAATACCAAATCAATTTTAAACTGAAATTATTGTATCATCAGATAACAACTATATCAAGTATGTAAAAAGTGATGGCAATTCATCCCTCATAGTGTGCTACTGTTCACAGGCTACGTGGACAGTAGCGATTTTGCCCTATTTAAATGCGTCTAACAACGCAGGGGTCAGAATCTGCATATTTTAGTCTGTTGGGGCGTAACCTGACAAAAAGTGTCAGATTTATCATAAATAACCATAGTGTTACTTCTTATGTGGTGATAGAAATATAAACAATTCTTTTATATTTTTCCAAAAATAACAATTGAAAACAAATCGAATCTGTGTTATGGTATTTGTATGAAACATCTAAAATATATGATGGTATCATGAAAAGGTGGTGGTCACATTGGGAGCATATGCTGACAATGAATCTGCTGCTAATGATAAAAGACCTGTAAAAAAGGTCAATACACCGTATGATGATGTATTCCGTACCATGACAAATAATTGCAAGCCGCTCTTGATTCCTCTTATCAATGAGATTTTCGGAGAAAATTACACAGGAGAGGAGGAGATTTCCCCTTCTCCCAACGAGCATTTCCTGAATAAGCAGGATGGCATTGAGGATAAGCGAATCACAGACAGCTGTTTTACCATCACAGGCGCGGATAGTAAAAAGTACTTAATGGAATGTCAATCCCACCCCGACAGCAGCATGCTCAACCGGATTTTTGAGTATGACACACAGATTGCCCTGGATGAAGGTGAAATTACACAAGACACATTAAAAGTCACGATTCCGTACACGGCTATCCTTTATCTACGAGCGAATCAATCCACACCCGACAGACTGCATATCGAGATTACATCTCCTGAAGGAGTGCTCTCATATGATGTTCGGATTATAAAAATCACGGATTACAATCTGGATGACATTTTTGAGAAGAATCTATTGTTTTTCATCCCATTTTATATCTTTCATTATGAAACAAAAAAACAGCTGGATGAACTGGAGCATAATCCAGAAAAACTGGAAATGCTAAAGGATGAGCTCTCCATAATTATAGAGCGGCTCGATGCTTTGACCGAACAAAAGATATTAGATATGTTTTACTACAA
>JAJQDO010000092.1 GCA_021202175.1 Clostridiales bacterium
ACGCCGCGTTTGCTGCCCATTATGCTTTCCAGACAGATTTCTGCAACATTGCAAGTGGCAACGAAAAGGGATTGGTCTTATACGCAGGATTTTTTTATCCGCACATTTGAGGAAAGGCCGCCAACTGTCGGAAGTTTCCCCGACAAACATGCGGATAAAAAACGATATCGCATTATAATAGAGAGTATCAAAATACAGGAGGTACTTCTCTATGAATGACGATTTTAATCAACATGCCCAGACTGTCATGGAACACATCACTGACCTTGGCCGCAGTGATGAAACCAAGCGGGCTTATGAGCTCTGTTTTGACATGCTTGGCAAGCATCTTTTGGAAACAGAAATGGATTTTTCCATTGAGGAGGCATTCAAATGGCTTGATTCCATCAGCGGTCAGCTTAGTCAGGTCAATATCGGCCTGTTTAAGGCTGCAATCAATAAACTGAATGACCTGTATTTCTATGGAGAAATCCGCACTGGCCATTATGACCGCTCAAAAACGCTGGCTGGAAAGCTCTGTGATGAGTTCCAGCTGGTCCACCGGGAACTTATCATCTACCTCTCTGGGAAAGCAGAGGCTACTATCAAAAGACACAGCTGCGAAAGCGCTGGCATCCTCCTGAGGTTTCAGTCAAGAGGTGTCTTCTCCGTGGCAGATGTTTCATATGGAGTACTCCTTGAAGAGTTTTCTTTCTCCGATGAAAAATCTTATTATGTAAGGTCTGTCCACCATGGAAATCTGAGGTTGCTTCTCCAGTTCCTTTACGAAAAAACACTTGTACCATACGGTTATACTCTGTTTGTGGATGGCATGACCATGCGCAAAGACTATTTCTGGAATTCCGTAGCTCCGGAACACATGGCTTCTCTAAGGGCTTCACTGTGTGATGAGAAAGCTATGGGATTAGATGAATTCCGGATAATGCAGGACTCCCTCTATCAGGAGCACCTCCAGGAAGACTATTCTAAAACCGCATTAACAGGTGTGCGCCGGATTTCAAATCTGTTTTATCTTTTTATGGATATGAACGATTTATGCTATGCCCCGGCAGTTGGAAGCATCTGGCTTGAATCTTTAAAGCCGCATATAAGCCTTCTTGAATACAAGCATTTCCGGCGGGTCCTTTGTCTCATTGAACAGCGGTTCCAGGGTTTGACATTTCCACTCCAGTCGTATTTTGTATTCCGGGAAACGGTTTATAACCGTATGCCAGGCTGGTGCCTGCCTGATGCGGGAAACTATCTCGCCCTGAAAGAAAAAGAGGGCTGGGCGCGGTCGACCATAAATATGTACAGAAGCAGCATCTGCAGATTCTGTATTGGCATTGATGCACTGGGGGTCACTTCCTTTAAAACATTGACAGCATCAGAAGTCAAACAGTTCAACCTCAATGACCAGCACCAGACTCCGGCAGGGAAAAATGCTTACAATTCGAGGATCCGGAAATTCCTTCAGTTTCTTGGGGAAGCAGGGAAGCTGGGCAATCCATTTTTATTTTTATCTCTTCCCTGCGTATGTGCTGCAAATGAATCACTGGTTATAACACTTACGGAAGAAGAACAGGAAACGCTGCGGAATATCTTCCGTGCTGAAAATGCAACAACCTCACTCAGAGAAAAAGCAATGCTTCAGCTGGGGCTCTACATGGGGCTGCGCGAGACAGATGTTGTCAGCCTGACGATTGACAGTATCGATTGGGAAAATGTTTCCATCCGGATCCTCCAGGAAAAAACGGACTACGAGATCATTCTTCCTATGCCCACATCTGTTGCTAACGCGCTGTATCGGTATATCATGTATGAACGGCCGGCGTCAGACACAAGGGCTGTCTTCCTTCGGAAAGTTGCCCCTTTCAGCGCTGTTGGGAGGAATGCCTGCCAGAACGCACTGAACGATGCACTCCCCGGCCGGGATGTCCCCGGCTCCGGGTTCCATGTGACCCGGAAAACATTTGCTACCAACCTGCTCAAAAATGATATGCCACCCCAGCGTGTTGCAGAGGCCCTTGGCCACCAGGGCCTGGCTACAGTACATAAATACCTGTCACTGGGAGAGGAGCGCATGAGGCTTTGTGGGTTCAGCCTTTCTGACAGGAACCTTGCTTTCAGGGGAGGGTTCTGTCATGAGTAAAAAAATGTGTTTCTCGAGCATCCTGGCTCCGTTTATAAAAGGAGTCCTTGAAGAAAAACACTCCATGGGCTTTGATTACAGCACTGAGGAGATGATCCTTCTCCGCTTTGACCGGTACTGTCTGAAACGGGGGGCTTGATACTGTAAATGTATCAAAATCCTTTCTGGATGAATGGTGCCTGCAGACAGAGACGGAAGGTCTGCGCAATCATCAAAAAAGAATCTCTGCCGTAAGGCAGCTGATGCTCTACATGCTCTCCCTGGGAATCGTTGTGTATCTGCCGAAGGCCGGAGGCCGCGCGGAAGTGACACTGCCTCATATTTTTACAGATGATGAACTGCAGGGTTTCTTTTATGAAGCTGACCATTATGAGCCGGCCAACAGGTGCCAGGCTGATGTGCGCCTCGCAAAGGAATACCCGGTATTATTCAGGATGCTGTACTGCTGTGGGCTGAGGAATTCTGAAGGCGGCAGCCTGGCAGCAGATCAGGCCGACCTTGAAAACGGCGTTTTGACGATCCTTGACTCCAAGGGCGGTAAAGACCGGCGTGTGTATATGGCGGAGGACCTTACGGAACTCTGCTCCGAATACTACAGCTACCTCTGCCAAGAACTCAGATCACATTCCTACTGGTTCTTTCCTGGCGCCAATCCGGAAAAACCCTTGAGAAACAGCAGTGTAGACAGAGCATTCAACCGGTTCTGGAACAGGACCAGATTTTCTGCCGGGTGCAGTAACAAACCCACGGTACACGACCTCCGCTTTACTTTTGTAACCGACAGGATCAACCAGTGGGTGTTACAGGGTATCGATGTGGAGGTTATGATGCCCTACCTACAGAAGTACCTGGGGCATAAGAGCCTTCAGGACAGCTGCTACTATTATCATCATTCAGGACAGCTTTATGAATCTATCCGGCATATGGACAAAACGTCCAGCCTTGTGATCCCGGAGGTGCCTGATTATGAGTAGAAAAAGCAAAACATCGGAACTTCCGCCTTATGAAATACTGTTTTTCTCCAGGACGAACGAATTTTTAAATGTCTACCTGATAAAACAGGCCGGCAAAAGTGAATATACAAAAAAATCTTATAAAGCGGGCCTGTCTTCTTTTTATGATTACGTAACAGTTACGTTGGGTATCCCGGCAATGCAGTTCCAGTTTGCACAGTGCAGTTATCAGCTACTCTTGGAGTACTCACAGTATCTGCAGGAATCAAAACATCTTAAGAACAGCACGGTTAATGCGCGGCTGGCTGCGGTAAGGGCTTACCTGGAATACGCATCTGACTGTGATGCGACAGTCATATCCATATATGTTACCGCATGCAGGGTTCCCCTGCTTACGGTGCCGAAAGTCCAGATGCCGGTTATCCGGACAGAGGATCTGGCGGGATTCCTTGACTCTCCGGAACACACCCGTATCGGGAACCGTGACAGGTTTATCCTCATCCTTCTGTTCGATTCCGCAATCAGGGTGAGTGAACTGGTAGGTATCACGCTGGGGGATATCATCATGAATGGGGGAACCTATTCTGTTTTGATCCATGGCAAAGGGCGTAAGGAACGTTGCATTACCCTTTCCGAAAAAGCATGCAGGCACATGAAAGCCTATCTGCATGCCTACCACGGCGAAAGCTTAGAAATATCCCGGCCGCTTATTTATACCACCATACATGGCAACCTGTCCGCCATGTCGGTGCGGAATGTTGAGCGAATACTCAATAAATATGGCGCACTTGCAAAACAGTCGGCACCTGATATGCCGGATTCCGTTTCCCCGCACACTGTCCGGAGATCACGCGCGACATCAATGTATCGTGACGGCATCCCGTTGGAACAGGTTTCAGCGTTACTTGGCCATTCACAGATTGAAACAACCCGCAGCCATTATGCTTTCCCTTCCCCAGAGCAGATGAAGCAGGCGGTTGAAAAAGGGAGCGTAAAAGAGCCTGAGCAGCAAGCTGAGTGGGCAGGGCATGTGGAAGACATCAAGAAGAAGTTCGGCCTTTGATTTATTTTTATCCGCATATTTAGTGGGAAAACTCCCATCAGTTGGCGGCTCTGCTCAAAATGTGCGGATAAAAAAATCCTGCGTATAAGACCAATCCCTTTTCGTTGCCGCTTGCAATGTTGCAGAAATCTGTCTGGAAAGCA
>JAJQDO010000118.1 GCA_021202175.1 Clostridiales bacterium
TCGTAAATGCTTACAAAATTTTTGTAATTTATGGAGAAAACGGCGGGTTGCAAAAAATGAGAGCAGTAGATATAATAAATCAAGTAAAACAAATGTAAAAGGAGCAACTGCCGAAAGTGTTATTACAGTTATACGAGGAGAAAGAATAATGGAGTATTTTTACAGGGTCGTAGACGACCGGAATGATCGCCTTCTGATTGACAAAATGATAGAATATTACGCCGGTGACCCCAAACGGATACAGCATTTTTTGAAGGTGTACACGTTTAGTAAAATTATTGGCGAGGCAGAAGAACTGCCTGACGAGGAACTGTTTATTTTGAAAACGGCGGCAATCGTCCATGATATCGGCATCAAGGTCAGTGAGGAAAAGTATGGTTCTTCTTCGGTAAAATACCAGGAGATGGAAGGGCCGGCCGTTGCGGAACCGATGCTTCGTGAATGCGGGTATGACGAAGAGGTGATTGACAGGGTACTTTTTCTTATTGCAAATCACCACACTTATGGTAATATAAAAGGAATGGATTATCAGATACTGGTAGAAGCGGACTTTCTGGTGAACCTTTTCGAGGATGGCAGTAGTCAGAAGGCTGTGGAACATGCCAGGACACATATCTTTCGCACACAGACAGGAATCCGTTATCTGGAACAGATGTTTTGTCCGGCGTAATTTTCCTGATTTGATGGGAGACGCCGACAGCCGATGGTACAACGATACATTTTATGACAAGGGATGTAATGGAAGTAAAAATCATACCTGACAGTTCAGGGAGTAGCAAGGAGGATTATTATGATATTTGGAGTAATTTTGGCCGGGGGTATCGGCAGCAGAATGGGAAATGTGGAGAAGCCCAAGCAGTTCCTGACGATTGGGGATAAGCCCATCATCATCCACACCATTGAGAAGTTTTATGTGAACAGCCGCTTCGAGCAGCTGATTGTGCCTTGTCCGAATCAGTGGATAAACCACACGAAGAATCTTATCAAAAAATATTTTAAAAACACGGAAAGAATCGCTGTCATTCAGGGTGGGGATACGAGAAATGAGACGATTATGAATGCCATTCGTCATATCGAGACGAATTATGGTCTCGATGATGACACCGTTATTGTAACCCATGATTCAGTACGTCCGTTCCTGACGCACCGTATTATTGAGGAGAATATTGATTATGCGTTAAAATATGGCGCTTGTGATACAGTATTTCCAGCGTCGGATACCATCGTGGAGAGTAAAGATCATGATGTGATCAGCAATATACCGGATCGTTCCATCATGTATCAGGGACAAACCCCGCAGTCCTTTAAAGCCAAAAAGCTGAAAGAGGTCTATGAATCCCTCACAGAAGAGGAAAAGAAGACTTTGCCGGATGCCTGCAAAATTTTTGTCCTGAAAGGAGAAACGGTGAAGCTGGTACAGGGAGAAGCTTTCAACATTAAGATCACATATCCGTATGATATGAGAGTTGCAGAGACATTGATTAAAGGAGAATAATAATTATGTTAAACACAGTATATCGTCTGGTCGCCCCCAGAAGATTTGAGGTGGCCTTTAATGATATTGATCTGAACGGAGAGCAGGTGGTCGTTCGTCCAACGCATCTTTCTATCTGTCATGCGGATCAGCGTTACTATCAGGGAAGCCGTCCGGCAGAGGTATTGCAGAAGAAATTGCCGATGGCCCTGATTCATGAAGGGATTGGCGATGTGGTCTATGATCCTCTCGGCGAGTTTAAGCCGGGAGAGCTGGTGGTCATGATTCCGAACACGCCGGTGGAAAAGGATGAGATCATCGCGGAGAATTATCTGAGGAGTTCCAGGTTCCGTGCCAGTGGATTTGACGGGTTTATGCAGGATAACGTGGCATTAGACAGAGACCGTGTGCTTCGTCTGCCACAGGATATCGACCGCACGGTGGCGGCGTTTACGGAAATCGTGACAGTCAGTGTGCATGGCCTGCGTCGATTCGACATGTTCAGCCATAAGCGGAAAAATGTCGTTGGCGTGTGGGGCGATGGCAATCTCGGCTATATCACCTCCCTCTTTTTCCGTTATATGTATCCGGACACAAAACTGATTATTTTCGGTACAGATAAAGAGAAACTGTCCAGCTTTTCCTTTGCAGATGAGACCCATCTTGTCTGGGAGATTCCAGAAGATATGGCAATCGATCATGTGATCGAGTGCGTAGGTGGAGATGCTTCTCAGAAGGCCATTAATCAGATTATCGATTATATTAATCCTGAGGGAACGATTTCCTTATTTGGCGTATCAGAATACCCGATTCCGATCAACACCCGCATGGTGCTGGAGAAAGGGCTGCGCATCTTTGGAAGCAGCCGCAGCGGCAGAGCGGACTTTGAGAAGACAGTGCAAATGTATCAGGAACATCCGGAGATTCTCGGATATCTGAGTAATATTGTGGGCGCGCAGGTGGAGATTCATTCCATCGCTGATATGAATCATGCCTTTGAGATGGATATCCATAAGATGATGGGAAAGACGATTCTGATCTGGAATAAATAATAAAGCGTACACTAAAAAACCTTATCGGCTTTCTAAAACTATATTTGGGAAGTCGGTAAGGTTTTGTGTTTATAGAAATTTCGAGTAGCAAATACTTAGATTGTTTGTAGATAAACATTGCTTTCTTTTTGCACTGTTGTTATAATATACTTATGAAACTCCGCATAAATTAAATAAATATAATTTTAAATGAGCAGAAAAAGCGTGGAGGCACAGCTATGTCTATTGTAAGTGAGGAACAGATTATTAAAGTATTGCGGCAGTATAATCCATGGTGGCGTAATCCGTCTGCGATAAAAGAAGAGAGCAAACCGCAAAAGAGGATTGCCTATTACGAAGCCCTCAGAATGTTGAAACATAAAACCTTGCGGCGGTTTACAGTGTTGTCTGGAGCAAGGCGAGTGGGAAAGACAACGATTATGTACCAGATGATTGATCATCTGATTGACGAGGGTGTCAATCCAAGGAACATTTTGTATGTGACTTTTGACAATCCAATTGTAAAGCTTGTCAATGTGGAGGACGTTCTTTTTATCTATGAGACTTTATATCCCATTGAGGGAGTGCGCTATATTTTTTTTGACGAAATCCAATATACAGATAACTGGGAATTATGGATGAAAGTCATCTATGACAGCAGAAAAGATATCCGTTTGACTGCGACAGGCTCTGCAAGTCCGATATTAGAAAAAGGAGTGGCAGATAGCGGCACGGGCAGATGGAGCATTTTAAAAATACCAACGATGTCATTTTATGAATATTGCTGCCTGCTGAAACTTGAAGAACCAACATTACCTGAACATTTAAAACTCACAGGATTTGTAAAATTGGGCAATGCAGAGCTTGGTGACCTGATGAACAGATTTACACATTTAGAGAGCCATTTTAATCGCTATCTGACGATTGGCGGTTTTCCGGAACTCGTATTGTCCGACGACGACGTATATGCACAGCGGATGTTACGGGAAGATGTGGTGGATAAAGTGATTAAACGGGATGTTCTCACCTTGTTTAATATACGGAACCCACTTTTAATGGAGAAATTGTTTTTATATCTCTGTATGAATTCCACGGAGATTTTCAATGCGACTACGGCGGCAAAGGAATTAGAAAATACATCAGTTGCCACTATTGACAGCTATATTCAGGCACTTGAAATGTCTAATCTTCTTTATTTGGCAAAGCCGATGGATGTGGGGAGCAAGGGGGCATTGAAAGGGAAGCCGAAAATATTTATTGCTGATGCGGCGATAAGTAATGCTGTATTGATGATTGACGATATATTGTCTGACGAGAAGGAGCTTGGCGTCATGGTGGAAACCACGATATATAAACATATCGTATCTTTTTATCAGGGCAGTACGGCACAACTTGGCTATTTTAGAAAAGCAAAGGATAATCAAAAAGAGGTAGATGTTGTAATTGAATTGCCGCGTGAGAAAATTCTCTGCGAAGTAAAATACCGCAATCATTCACATATTTCAGCTTCCGATGCCATTGTAGAATTGTGCAGGGATGAAAAAGCAAATGTAACAAATGCTTTTCTCATAACAAAACAATTAGAGGATGTTGGCGTCACGAAGCATGAAACGAATGTTCCGATACTGAGAGTTCCGGCAATTGCATTTCTTTATCTTTTGGGGAAAATGGAAGCGGATGGACAAAATGGGAAAATGTAGTGGAAGGATGTATTTTTGATTTGGGTGTCTAAACTACCTTTTTGAACTGCATTTTATAGTTGAATAATT
>JAJQDO010000203.1:0-395 GCA_021202175.1 Clostridiales bacterium
TCAAGAGATCAACTGCTTAAAATCATATGCAACTAAGACCGAGCTTGAACTTCCTCACAAAATTCCCGGTCCCGTCGGACAAAACGGCAGCGGCAAGAGTAATATCGGAGATGCTGTCCGATGGGTCCTCGGCGAGCAGAGTGCCAAGCAGCTGCGCGGCTCCAGGATGGAAGATGTCATTTTCTCCGGAACGGAAAACAGAAGGCCGATGGGATTTGCTTATGTGGCGATCCTGTTCGATAACGCTGACCGCAAGATCGCCCTCGATTTTGATGAAGTCAAGGTGGCAAGAAGAGTTTACCGTTCTGGAGAAAGTGAATATCTGCTGAACGGCTCAGCCTGTCGCCGAAGAGATATCGTGGAGATTTTCTACTAAACCTGGATTGGCAATGAAT
>JAJQDO010000203.1:405-4234 GCA_021202175.1 Clostridiales bacterium
CCGAGATCTACACGTAAGGAGTCGTCGGCAGCGTCTGATGTGTATAAGAGAGATGGATATTCCATCATCGGACAGGGACAGGTGGAGAAGATCCTGAGCGGAAAGATTGAGGATAGCCGGGAACTTTTTGATGAGGCGGCCGGCATTGCCAAGCTCAAGAAAAACCGTTCCGTCACGGAAAAGTCTCTCGAGCAGGAACATCAGAATCTGGAGAGAGTCACGGATGTGCTAAGCGAGCTGGAAAAGCAGGTCGGCCCTCTGGAACAACAGAGTAAAAAGGCAAGGGAATATCTGAAGCTGAAAGAACAGGAAAAGGATTTGGATATTCATTTATTTCTATATGATCAGGATCACGCCAGAGAAGAATTAACGGAGAATCGCCGTCAGCACGATATTGTAAAAAATGATCTGGACCAGACCAGGACCAGTTATGACAGATTGAAAGAGAAGAACGCTTCTCTTCGGGAGGAATCCGAAAGTCTGGCGCACAAGATTGAACAGACAGAAACAGAAAAGGACGCTCTGGTTGTCCGGAAAGAGGAGCTTGACAGCAAGACACTGGAACATCGGCATAGTATGGAGTCCAACCAGCGGATGATCGTTCACTATGAGGAGATCATCCAGCAGAGCCGGTCCGAAAAGGAGGCAAAACAGCGACAGCTGGAGGAACAGCAGGGAAAATGTGTTCTGGAAGAAAATGCCCTGGCGGGATATCATGAAGAGCAGGAAAAGATTCAGGCTGCCAAAGAACGGCTGGAAGAACAGAAAGCGAACATCAGCGCGAAGATCACGACGCAGAGAGACGCTTTGTATACCATGATGGATGACCAGCTGGATACGAAGGAAAAGATGAGCCGCTATGACGCCATGGAGGAGCAGCTTCATATTCGTAACGCGGAATATAACAGCCGTCTGCTTTCCTTGCAGTCAGAACTCAAGGACTATAATGGAAAGGCGGCACAGTTGGAAAGCGAACTGGAACAGACGCGGGAAGCTTTTCAGGAAGCCAGGGAAGCCGGAGAAAGAGAACAGGTGCATGCGCAGGCGCTGGAAGAGGAGGCGCGGCAGTTGAGCGCACGCCTTGACCAGGAGAATCAGGACTATCTTCGTGCAAGGTCGAAGTATGAGACGCTGGCCGGCATCACAGAACGATATGAGGGATATAATTCGTCGATCAAGCACATTATGGAGCATAGGAAAAATCAGCCGGGTGTGATTGGCGTAGTGGCGGATATCATTGAGCTGGATAAAGAGTATGAGACGGCCATTGAGATCGCCTTAGGCGGCGCTCTGCAAAATGTGGTGACGGAGAATGACCAGGTTGCCAGGCAGATGATTGCCTGGCTGAAACAGAACCGCTACGGACGGGCTACCTTCCTTCCATTGACGAGCATCCGACGCAGGAACTCCACCATCCATCCACTGATTCTCGAGGAGGAAGGGGTGATCGGAATCGCCAGTGACCTGGTGAAGGTGGAGAAACGATTTGACGCCCTGGTGCAGTCTTTGCTTGGCAGAACCATTGTTGTGGACCATGTGGATAACGCATTGATGTTATCCCGGAAAAATAATTACAGCCTTCGGATCGTCACCATCGGCGGGGAACTCTTAAATCCCGGCGGTTCCATTACTGGCGGTGCCTATCGGCATTCTGGAAATCTTCTCGGTAGAAAGCGGGAGATGGAGGAATGCAAAGAGCGGATGCGCCAGGCGGAAAAGTCCTGCGTGGACATCAAAAAGAAGATCACCGGTCTGCAGGAAGAGAAAAAGGCGGAAGAAGGCCGATTGGAAGAGAGACAGAAAGAGATATCACGGCTTCAGCTCACCTTACATGACCTGGGGCATCAGATACCGGAACTGTTCGAAAAAGAAAATGAACTGAAAGCCAGTATTGACCAGTTGAAAAAAGAACATGAACTTTTGCAGAAACAGCTTCAGGATATCCAGACGGAAAGGGAGATGCTTTCGCAGGACCAGCAGCATCACGAGAAGATTCATGAAGAAAATAATGACGCCATAGAACAACTGGAAAAAGAACTTTCCCATGTAGAGGAGCGGATTCGTCAGACAGAAAACGAGGAGAATCAGATGATTCTTCACATTTCCCAGGCAGAACAGCAGATGGAGTTCTATCACAATGACTATGAGCGTCTTCAGGGAGAGATGGAAAACTGTGACAGCAACATCCTTGCCAATGAGACGCAGAAGCGGGAACTGGAACGACAAAATAAAGAGTCGGAAGAGCAGATTGTTCTGTTAACTGAAAAAATAGCGGCATTGACTGCGGACGTCCAGAGGATATCGGACGAGCTGGATGGCCTGAAAGCAGACCGAAATGCCATTACGAAACAACAGAATGTCATGTTTCAGGAGTTGGAGGAGCAAAATGAACGGCTGCTCCTGTTGGAAAAAGAAGAGACCCGGCTCACTGCCAGACGCGAAAAACTGGAAACGGATATGCAGACTCAGATCGATTATATGTGGGATAACTATGAGATTACATATATTTATGCCAGACAGCATCGCCAGTATGCGATTCGCCCGACCGAGACGGCGGAATACCGCCGTCAGAAAAAAGAGATTACCCAGCAGATTCGGCAGCTCGGTAATGTCAATATCAATGCTATCGAAGAATATAAAGAAGTCGGTGAGCGCTATACGTTTCTCCGGGGACAATATGATGATATCATGGAGGCGGAGGAGAATCTCCAGGGGATGATTCGTGACTTAAACACTGCCATGCAGAAACAGTTCGCGGAAAAATTCGAGGAGATTCGGGCGATGTTTGCCGATGTTTTTCAGGATCTGTTCGAGGGCGGCACAGCTAATCTGCAGCTGATGGATGAGGACGATATGCTGGAATGCGGTATTCGCATCGTGGCCCAGCCACCGGGGAAGAAACTGCAAAACATTATGCTTCTCTCCGGCGGAGAGCGGGCTTTGACCGCCATCGCGCTGTTATTTGCCATCCAGAAGCTGAAACCGTCACCCTTCTGCCTGCTCGATGAGATCGAGGCAGCCTTGGACGATGCCAATATCGTTCGCTTTTCTAAATATTTGAAACGACTTTCGGCAGAGACTCAGTTTATCGTCATCACCCACCGCAGGGGAACCATGAGCGCGGCTGACGCCCTATACGGCATTACCATGCAGGAAAAGGGTGTTTCCACTCTGATTTCCGTGGATTTGATTGACAAGGAGCTGGAGGCGTAGGGCATGAAGTATAAGGTAGAAAAGAGGAGATAAAATGGGAGAAAAAAAAGGATTTTTCAGTCGGTTGGTCAACGGACTGACCAAGACAAGACAAAACATCGCTTCCGGGCTGGATTCCATATTTAATGGATTCTCAAAAATCGATGATGATTTTTATGAAGAACTGGAAGAGACGTTGATCATGGGAGATTTGGGCGTGGATACGACCATGAACATCATCGAAAATCTCCAGGAAAAGGTAAAAGAGCAGAAAATCAAAGAACCGATGGCCTGCCGCCAGCTTTTGATTGATATCATCAAAGAGCAGATGGCAGTCGATGAAACAGCCTATGAATATGAAGATAAAACTTCGGTAGTGTTGGTGATCGGCGTCAACGGCGTTGGCAAGACCACGACCATCGGTAAGTTGGCCGCACAGTTGAAAGCTCAGAACAAAAAGGTACTTATGGCGGCGGCGGATACTTTCCGTGCCGCGGCGATTGAGCAGCTGACCGCGTGGGCCAATCGGGCAGGAGTGGATATCATCGCCCATCAGGAAGGGTCTGATCCGGCAGCTGTGGTGTTTGATGCCTGCCAGGCAGCCAAATCCCGCCATGCGGATGTGCTGATCTGTGAT
>JAJQDO010000315.1 GCA_021202175.1 Clostridiales bacterium
CGCCCACATGCCCCCAACAATAAAAGGAATGCAGCAAACTCATGGCCGATTCCTTATGTTTTGTAGGACAGGCCTCCACGACCGGGCTTACCACAACTTCAAGCAATCCGCCACCAATCGCGTACACAATCACTGCTAACATAATGCCTATATACGGATCCGGTAATACTTCCGGCAATATCGTCAATAAGATAAAACCAATCGCAACACTCAGATGCGCTGTACACATCGCCGCACGATACCCAATCTTATCCACAAAAAAGGCGGATAATAAGTCCACCAGCAGCTGAATCCCGAAATTCAGCGTTACCAGGAACGTGATTTTCGACAAAGATATGCCGTAAGTATCCTGAAAAGTCAGGAAAAGCAACGGCACAAAATTATTCACGATGGCCTGGACGATATACGCGATAAAACAGGCGATGATCGTATGATTGTAAGTCAGTTTTGTTTTCATTGTCATCATTTCTCCATTACGTTTTTTCAAGGAAGTATTATACAGGAACATGGGGAATACTTCAATGGAAAAAACGCAAGGCATTTCAACTTTACGACTGGCATTTTGGCACAGCCAACAAACCGATGGATCCCCATCTAATCTACAATCTTTCCATCCGTTGATATGGTGATCACCTTCCACGGAATCATCTTGCCGCTGGCCTGTAAAGCATTCTTAACAGCATTTTCTATACCGCCGCAGCAAGGCACTTCCATGCGCACAACTGTCACGCTTTTAATATTGTTATGTGCAATAATCTCCGTAAGTTTAACCGAATAATCCACACTGTCCAGCTTCGGACAGCCAACCAGAGTGATGCGTTTCTTAATAAAATCTCGATGAAAATCGCCATAAGCATATGCAGTACAGTCTGCCGCAACCAGAAGATTGGCGCCATCAAAGTACGGTGCGTTCACCGGTACCAGCTTGATTTGCACCGGCCACTGCGAAAGACGGCTTTCTATATGACTGCTATCGTCACCAACAGAAGCAGAACTGCAAGATTCCCGGGGTATAGATTTTGACTGCGTTCCGGGGCATCCGCAAGGAAGCGTCTCAGGTGCAGACTTTTCCTTTACCTTTGCAACCAATACTGCCACCTCATCATAAGCGGGTGCTTCCCGCTCTTCAAAAGAAATCGCGTTCATCGGACAGGCAGGGAGACAATCCCCAAGGCCATCACAATAATCTTCTCTGGTAAGCTTCGCCTTGCCATCAATCATTTCGATGGCACCCTCATGGCAGGCAGCCGCACAGGCACCACAGCCATTACATTTTTCTTCATCAATTCGAATGATTTTTCTAAGCATATCTTCTATTCCTCCTAGTTTCTTCAATCTCAATTTTAAACGCATTAATGACGTCTCAATCCGGATAACACCGTCGTCTATCTTGATTTTGCATCTGTATTATAATACAATGAAACACACAAAACGGTTGTTTTTACAACAAAAGGAGGAACTCATGGAAAAATATATTCCAGTCCTGAAAAAAACACAATTATTTAGTGGAGTGAATGAGGAAGACATCACAACTAAGCCTCCTTGCTCAACCGCAACGCTGAAAAAAAACAAAAAAGGCTCCTAAGTTTATAGTCAGGGAGAACATATTTCAGATATATCTATTTTGGTAGAAGGAAAACTTCATATTCAACAGGATGACTATTGGGGAAACACCAACATCTTAAATACGATTGAACCAGGAGAATTATTCGGAGAAGCTTATGTTGCACCCGATAGCGGGGCCATGCTCAATGACGTTATCGCTGTGCAGGATAGTACTGTGATTTTTTTCAATGCGCAAAAAGTGATTACCAATTGTCCTTCGGCATGCCGATTTCATTCCCTGGTCATCCAGAATCTTCTCTTCTCCATATCAGACAAAAACAGAAATCTCGTGCAGAAGCTCAGCCATATGTCCAAGCGTTCCACACGAGAAAAGCTCATGTCCTACCTGTCCGAGGAATCAAAAAAGCATAACAGCGCGACCTTTACCATCCCTTTCAATCGCCAGCAGCTTGCTGATTTTCTATCGGTGGATCGCAGTGCCATGTCAAATGAACTGTGTAAAATGAGGGATGAAGGACTGATTATTTTTGAGCGGAGCAGATTTACTTTAATATAATCTTCAATAATGGAAGAAACCGTGTTCCAAGCGGCAATCTCACGTCTATATGTTGCGCCTTAAAAATGTAAATTTCTATCGATTTTCCGCATGAAAAATGGTATGCTTCATATATTATAGTGAAACGGTTATATAATTACTCAATAAATTATTAACCACCCATTATTCCTCTACCTTCTCTCGCGCATCCTTCTCAGCTGCCGGATGGTATCTTCCACCCTCTGTCTGGTCTGCGCCACATTGCGGCGGGTCTCATTAATCTTAGACTGTACCATAAAGTCTACGATGAAATTATCACAAAAGACATCGAAAAACTTTGTCAATCCATCAAAATTCACCTGAACCGCACCATAAATCTGCACATCCTGCAACTCTCTGCTAAAATTACGCAGTTCATATTGCGCTCTTTCCATACATCGCTGGGCCTGATCCATCTTCGAGTGTTTCATCATACTGCTGATCACCCCGCCTCCGAACATGTCCCAGATTCCGAAATTCCTGGCACTGTTCAGATAATTCTCCGCCTCTTCCAAGGCTCGCAACGCCCGGTACCCGGCGTCAATGGCTTCGTCGATTTCCCGGTCTCTGTCAAACGTATTCATGAATCTTTGTTCCTTTCCCATAACAAAAAAATAACTGGCAACATATTTGCTATTCTAAAAAGTGTAGGAGTGTAATCTAATCAAAGCCATTACAATTCACCCAATTTTTCGAAATCAGTCTGTATCATGGTATATTCTTCCCATTTCACATTTTTGATGATATTTTGCCGTTCATTAAACTGCTCAACAGGAGTTCGAATTGAAAAATATGTATCGATTTATCATCCGTCCAATGAAAGGCTTCCCTCATGTAATACTGCAAAAGGATATAATCTGTAGAACCTTCACATAAAATAATACTTTTCATTATCTCAACTCCAATCCCAAATAATCCTTTGCATTGATAGCTTCCTCACATGACATTTTGCGTACATAATTATTCCCTTGATAATCATACAATGTATATACATTGATGTACGGTTGCAAGTCTGCACTGCATTCCAATACTTTCTCGATGGCTTCTTTACAATGAGAAGTCATAAAAATCTGCACATTTTGTTTTAAGGCGCTATTTAATAGCCAAGAAAAAACAGAATCCATCGCAGATGTGTGTATCGCCGTTTCAAATTCATCAAGCAATAATATGCCGTCACTTGCCAGAACGACAGAACTTAATAAAAGCAAAGCCTTTTTCATTCCATCACCATAAGAAGACAAAGGTAATGCTTTTGCATGATTTTTCGTTAAAACCATATATTCCGCTGAAAACGGATTGTCTTCATCTTTGAGTGCATTAATATTAGTAATATTATCATCAAACTCATGGAGTATATTCAACATTTCATCGTAAAGCTTTGAATCCGATAATATTTTGTTAAGTGATAACCTATTGTTTACATGATCTACAGGAGAAACATAAACCGCCTTATTAAAATGAACTTTTTCATTTAAGTGCCAAGAGAATCTGGTTTGGATATCATAAATTTTATCTTTATTTACCCTTTCCCCATTTATATAAGTATAGAGATACATACAAAGAACATCGATTAGTTCTTCTTGTTTATCATCCTGTTTCACTCTATCAGTTTTTCGTAGTCCATTTATGTGATACATTTCTCTTTCTGATATCTGTGTTCCTTCTATATCAGCAGTCAAAGAAACAACATTCCTGTTACTATTAATATCTGTAAAGCTATAGGACAGTTCTTTTTTTTGGTATCAATTGGGAACATATTATAGATTCCATTGAAATAGTATCTAGTTCCAAACCGTATGCTATCTACTCTAGAACAGGATATCCATGTTTTTAAATTTTGAGGATGTTCCAGTGTTGAAAGCAACTCCAACACACTGGTTTTGCCGCTGTTATTATCTCCGGTCAAAATATTAATATAGTTTAATTGATCTAATTTTAAATTTTGAATCCCCTTATATGCATGAATCGTGAATTCTTTTATATGTTTTTTCATTACATTACACGATCCTTCACTT
>JAJQDO010000163.1 GCA_021202175.1 Clostridiales bacterium
ACATGGAAGTGTCATCAAATGATAGAGACAAAGAAATGTCACCAGATGATAAAGACATAAAAATGTCACTAATGAATGGGGACAAAGTAAAAGGTCTATTTGTTGAAATTTGATATCCTGATGCGATATAATCAAGTCATCAACAAAACAGATAACAAAAAAGGGCAAAAAAAGGAGGGATAAATTGAAAATTTGGACAAAATGCCATTTTCGTGTGAACGGATTTGAGATAGAAGCCAAATACAGCGAAAATGCCATTCATCACATTTTTCTTCCTGTATTAGAAAGATTTACTAAAATGCAGGAGGAAAAGAAGGAACGATTGATTGTATTTCTTGCGGCACCCCCGGCGGTCGGGAAAACAACATTGACGTTGTTCCTGGAAAATCTGGCGGAAAGCAAAGAGCATCTGGCCAGAGTACAGTCTGTAGGATTGGATGGATTTCATTATCATACGGAGTACATCCAGAGCCATACGGTGGAAAGATGGGGGAAAAAGATACCGATGAAGCAGGTAAAAGGATGCCCGGAAACTTTCGATGCGGTCCATTTCCTGGAAAAAGTCAGGGAATTGAAGCAGGGAGATCCTCTTTGGCCGATCTATGACAGAAATATCCATGATGTGGTGGAGGATGCTGTCAGAATTACAGCGCCTGTAGTCATTATCGAAGGGAATTGGCTGCTTTTGGACGAATCTCCCTGGAAAGAATGCAGGGAGATGGCGGATTATACGATTCTGATACGATCTGGCGAGGAGATGCTCCGGGAACGACTGATTCAGCGAAAGATGAAAGGGGGACTGTCCCGTGAGGAAGCGTTGGCCTGGTATCTGGAAAGCGAGAGTGTGAATGTAAAACGAGCTCTTGCGTGTTCTGCGGAGGGAGATATGATTCTGATTGCAGAGGAAGATGGAGATTATCGCATCGATTCTTTTGAATGAGAGGGCAAACTCATTTGAAGCATCATCGTAAGGAAACTATAGAATCACAATAATACGAAAAGAAGATAATACTAACTTAGATGAAGAGAATGGTGTTCGGAAAAGGAACCATTAAACAACATCATTAAGACAGGAGGAGATGCAGATGAAAGCGACAGCAGCAGTTTTGGCAGGAAAAAATAAGATGTATATCAAAGATGTGGAACTCCCGGAAATTGGAGAGGAAGAACTTCTGGTTGAAGTTGTTTCCAACACAATATGCCTTTCCACTTATAAGGCAGCTATCCGGGGTGGAGAGCATAAGCGGGTTCCGGACGATGTGAGCGATGAACATCCGGTAATCACAGGGCATGAATTTGGTGGATATATCGTGAAAGTCGGAGAGAAGCTAAAGGATCAGTTCAAAGAAGGGGAAAAGTTCATATTGCAGCCAGCGATGGGACTTCCAAGCGGATATTCTGCCGGATATAGTTACGAATATTACGGTGGGAATTCTACCTATTGTATTATTCCAAAGGTATCAATTGACCTGGGCTGTGTTCTCCCATATCATGGAAATTATTTTGCAAATGCGTCTCTGGCAGAGCCGATGTCCTGCATTATCGGAGCATTTCACGCGACTTATCACACTACCCAATATGTATATGAACATAAAATGGGTCTGAAGGATGGAGGAAGCGTGGCTCTTCTCGGATGTGCAGGACCGATGGGACTCGGGGCCATTGATTATGCAGTGAACGGTCCTTATCATTCCAAACGAGTTGTTGTCACTGATTTGAATGAGAATCGGCTGAAACGGGCACAATCTCTTATTACTCCGGAAAAAGCAGCACAGCAGGGCGTCGAATTGATTTATGTAAATACATCAGCGTTACAAGACCCTGTGAAGCATCTGAAAGATCTGAACGGACAGAAGGGATATGACGAGGCATTTGTGTTCGCACCGGTAGCAGAGCTGATCGAAATGGGAGATGATCTTCTGGGAAATGACGGATGTCTGAATTTCTTTGCCGGGCCAACGAAAGCCGATTTCAAAGCACCGTATAATTTTTACAATGTGCATTACGAAGGTACGCATATTTGTGGAACTTCCGGAGGGGCTCCGGCTGATATGGTGGAATCACTCGAACTGTCTAAGGCTGGAATCATAAATCCGTCTTATATGATCACTCATGTGGGTGGCATCAATGCGGTTCCTGACACGATCTTAAATCTTCCGAATCTGCCGGGTGGGAAAAAACTGATATATCCGCATATCCATATGAAATTAACTGCAATCGAGGATTTTGAAAAGCTGGGAAAAGAAGATCCTGTTTTTGCACATTTAGCAGAAATCTGCAAGGCTAATAATAATGTATGGTGTGAGGAGGCGGAAAGATATCTCTTAGATGCTCTTTCAGAAGAGAAGAAATAAGAAAGGATATGGTATGGATTTTACACCAAGATTAGTGCAGATATTATATTTGCTGCTCCACGCATCTAGACCAGTTACTGCTGCGGAACTGGCGGAACATTTGCAGATCAACAAGCGAACTGTTTTCAGAGAGATGGATCATGTGGACCGTCAGCTGGGAAAATATGGATTGGTTCTGAAACGAAAATCCGGTGTCGGTTATGTGCTGGAAAGCAGACAGAAAGACAAAGATTTCCTTCTGTCTGAATTGGAAGTCAGCGATTCCTTTGATCCAAGAAACAAAGAAAAACGACAGCAGAAGCTGATTCAGGTTATGCTGGAGGCAGATGAACAACAGAAATTATTTTATTATGCTGATCTTTTACAGGTCAGCGAGGCAACGATCAGCAAGGATCTGGAAATCGTAGAACAATGGTTTGGAAGTCACCAGATTTGGGTGCAGCGCCAAAGCGGCGTGGGCATCGGACTGGTTTATACAGAAGAAAATATACGAAATGCTATGTTAGCCTATATGCTGCAATATGATAATCGTATCTTTGCGCCGGAATCGCTAAGGAAAGAAGTGGAAGCAACTGCGCTGGAAGAAGGAAGGGATATCCTGAACAGGCTGGCCAGGATTTCAGAACAAAATTTTATCATGTACACGGTGATTACGGTAGAGCGTATTCGAAAGGGGAAATATATCGAAGAGGATTCTCATGATGAAAGGGCGAATTATCAGGAATATTATTCTTTTATCTGCAGATTGTCTGACGATCTGGAAGATATTTTCGATATAAGCGTGAGAAAAGGCGACCGATATGCTCTTTATATTTTCCTCCAGGGATGTAAGGTGCAGTACATACAAAATGATGAGGAATTTGTCTACATTGACGGAGAAGAGATCGATGTCAGAGATATGGTGTATCGGATGGCAAATGCTTTTGATTCAGCAGCGGCTCATGAACTCAAAGAAGATGAAGAATTTATCCAAGGACTTATCGCGCACCTGGTTCCCGCAATCACACGAATTATGCACAATCAGGAGGCGCCGAATCCGATGCAGGATGAAGTAAAGGCCGTGTATCCTGACATTTACAAAAAAGCGGCTATTGCTGCGGAAGTAATGGAACAGATGATTCATATTAAAATATCAGAGGATGAGATTGGTTTTCTGGCACTGCATTTTGGAGGAGCCATGATGCGGATCGACAACGCCAGAAGGCAACGTCATGTTGTACATATAGGTGTTCTTTGTTCCAACGGAATCGGGATATCGACACTGATTTCATCTGAATTGCGACACTATTTTGGTGACAGGATTCGAGTGGAAGCACTAAATGTTCGGGCACTGTCAAAGGCAGAAGTGGATTTTCTGGTAAGTACCTTCCCGGTAAAATCGGAATTTGAGACGATTTGTGTCAACCCTATGCTGGACAAGAATGAATTCCAGGAAATCTCTGAACTGATCGAGAAATACGCCTTTCGTGAGAAAAGACAAAGCAACAGTGAGAAAGAAAAAGATAATGTCTATGAAGCGATGTTGATTACCAACGAGATTAATTCTATCTTGAAGAACTTCTCGTTTCGAAAATTGAATGATTCCATTCATTTTGAGGAGGCTGTACATGAGATTAGTATGATGTTAGGAGATGCGCCAAAGAAAACAGAGCAGATTTATCTGGATTTCAAAGAAAGAGAGGCATTGTCCACGCAAATCATAGAAGAGTTCGAGATGGTATTTCTCCATGCAAGTACAGCCGCGGTAAGCCAAACAAGGTGAATACTTGTGCTGCCAGAAGGGGAATGT
>JAJQDO010000151.1 GCA_021202175.1 Clostridiales bacterium
ATTCTACTACATCATCCGCGTACGGGCGATATCCGAGGATATTCTGTCCGCGGAAGAGCATCTGCAGCTTCGTATGCTTAAATCCATCACGAAGCTTACGCAGGCGATCCCAGGGATCTTCTTTCAGGAAACGCAAGGAAGCGTCAAATGTCGCGCCGCCCCAGCACTCAACAGCATGGTATCCGACCTGATCCATCTTGTCGACGATTGGCAGCATCTGTTCTGTCGTCATCCGGGTTGCGATCAAAGACTGATGAGCATCCCTCAAAACGGTTTCCACGATTTTTACAGGTTTCTTTTCTATTTCAGCCATAACAAACTCCTTTTTCTATACTCCAAACACTGCCATAAAGGTTCCGGCAGCCACGGCCGTGCCGATGACACCGGCAACGTTTGGTCCCATGGCATGCATCAACAGGAAATTGGTCGGGTCTTCTTCCGCTCCCACCTTCTGGGATACACGAGCAGCCATCGGCACAGCCGATACGCCGGCAGAACCGATCAACGGGTTTACCTTTCCACCTGTCAGCTTGCACATAATCTTGCCAAAGATAACACCGGACGCCGTTCCCACCGCAAAAGCCACCAGACCAAGTATCACGATCTTGATCGTGCTGACATTCAGGAAAGCCTCGGCGCTGGTCGTCGCTCCGACAGAAGTACCAAGTAAGATAACAACGATATACATCAAAGCGTTGGACGCTGTCTCCGACAACTGTCTTACCACGCCGCATTCACGGAACAGGTTGCCAAGCATCAGCATACCAACCAGTGGAGCCGTTGTCGGAAGAACGAGACATACCACGATGGTAACCACAATCGGGAACAGAATCTTCTCTGTTTTAGAAACCGGACGAAGCTGCTCCATCTTAATCTGTCGCTCTTCCTTCGTTGTGAGGGCTTTCATAATCGGCGGCTGGATAATTGGCACCAGAGCCATGTAGGAGTAAGCCGCCACAGCGATCGGTCCCATCAGATCCGTCTGTCCAAGCTTTCCAGCCAGGAAGATCGATGTCGGGCCGTCTGCTCCACCGATGATGGAGATAGCCGCCGCCGCTTTCCCGTTAAAGCCCAGCAAAATCGCCAAAAAATACGCGCTGTAGATACCGAACTGCGCCGCTGCGCCCAGAAGAAAGCTCTTCGGATTCGCAATCAGCGGACCGAAGTCCGTCAGTGCTCCAACACCCAGGAAGATAAGGGAAGGCAAGATACTCCACTCATCCAACAGATAAAAATAATGTAATAATCCGCCTTCTGCCATAATATCCGGGTACAAATTCACAAGCAGCATACCGAAAGAAATCGGAACCAGCAGAAGCGGTTCGTATTGTTTCGCAATGGCCAGATACAGGAAAATCAAAGCAACAACAATCATGATAAAGTTGCCTGGTTTCAAAAACGCGAATCCGGTCTGGGCTGCAAGATTAGACATTGTCTCTGCAACATAACTCATAGGATATCCTCCTCTTCAAACCGAACTAATTCATGGTTGCCAAAACGTTTCCTGATTCTACCATATCGCCAACGGAAACTTCTATACTGGCGATAGTTCCATCCTGCGGCGCACAAATCTCATTCTCCATCTTCATGGCTTCGAGGATAAGAACAACATCACCTTTGCTCACTGCAGTGCCTTCATTTGCTTTTACGGCAAGAATCTTGCCTGGCATCGGTGCATTGATCTGTACGCTGCCTGCACCACCGGCTGGCGCCTTCTTCGGTGCTTTCTTCGCCGGAGCTGCCTTCGCTGCCGGTTTCGCCGCCGCTGCCGGAGCTGCTGTCACTTCGTCTGCACCGAGTTCTTCCACTGCCACTTCGTATGCCACGCCATTTACTGTAATTCTATAATTTTTCATCGAACCTTCCTCCTGAACTCTTATCTGTTTCTCTTCATTCTTCGAATCGAACGAACCACCAGTTTATCCGCACTCACCGCACCGCCGGACGATGCCACGATGGCTGCCATGATGACCGCTACCAGTTCTCCGTCATCTACCAGTTCCTCTTCCTCCTCCGGCTCTTCTTCCACAATGACTGGTCTTTGCGGAGGCTTTCTTTCTTCTTCGGAACTCTTCTTTTTCGAGCCGCTGGTCAGATTCTTCATCTTCATCTCCAGGGCCGGAATATATTTAAATAGCGAAATGATCAGAGAAATGACGATCAATACGACAAATACGGTACATAATCCGATTAACGTATTAAAAACCGCCGTTGAAAATGTACTCATTATATCACCTCACTATATCGCTGCATGTTTTTTATCTTCTACTGACTCTTTTTTGCCATAAAGCATCTCGAAAGCGGCAATCAGACGCTTCCTTGTCGCATCCGGTTCAATGATATCATCTACATATCCCCGCTGCGCTGCCGCGGAAACGCTGCTCTGCATCTCCTCATAATCTGCCGTCTTCTCGGCGATCACGGCCCGTTGGTCTTCTCCCGCCGCGATCTCGTCCGCATACATGATACGAACCGCCTGCTCGGCATCCATCATGCCCACCGAAGCATCAGGCCATGCCAGAACAAAATCCGCGCCGATCGCCTTGGAATTCATCACGATGCCCGCTGTACCATACGCTTCCCCGACGATCAGATTCACCTTCGGCACCGTGCTGCCTGCAAGCTCTGCCGTAAACTGTGCAAGTGCCTTCGCCAGCTTGCGCTCTTCATGCTGGTTCGCCTTGATGCCTTTCACATCGGTCACTGTCAGAATCGGCAGGGAGAAAGCATCACAGAACTTGATAAACTTCACCGCTTTATCCAGTCCTCTGGTGGACAATAGCTTTTCTCCTTCCAGAGCCTGGTTGGCAATCACGCCCACCGTCTCCCCGTTCAGGCGGATAAAAGCCGTCACCATATCCTTCGCGTACATATCCTTCGTCTCCATATAGAAAGATTCGTCGGAAATGGACTGCAACAGGAACTTCGCGTCGTACTCGGAATCATTTAATTCCGGAATAATACGATTCAGATCATCCACGCTCTCAAAAGCGAAATCCTTCGATTCAAAATCCGATGGCAATATATCAACAAGCATTCTCATCTGTCCGATAAGCTCTTCTTCGGTCTCACAGACGAAATCCACATTACCGGCGGTCTCTGCCTGATAGGCGGAACCGGAAGTGTCAAGCTTCGACTGCACATTCCCCGCGAGAACATTCGGACTATTGACGTAAAGGGAGCTGCCTTCTTTTGTCATGAAAACAAAATCGGAAAGGCTGGCCATCAAAGCGCTGCCTCCTCCACAGTTGCCAAACACGCCGCAAATCTGCGGAATCTTACCGGATGCCTGTACCTGCTTACCAAAGATGATGCCAAAAACCTGCAGCGCATCGTTCGCTTCCTGCAGACGAAGTCCGGAACAATCCAACATTCCGATCACCGGCACACCCATCTTCATCGCCATGTCATAAATGTTCGCGATCTTCTTTGCGTGCATCTCTCCGACAGAGCCTCCGAGAACAGAAGCATCCTGGCTGTAAACATATACCATCCGGCCATTCAGCACGCCATAGCCGGTGATCACGCCATCTCCCGGCATCTTTTTGGCCCCGAGATTATAATCCGTACTTCTTGCCTGGACCAGATTTCCAATCTCAACAAAGCTTTGATCATCCAGAAGAATCTCGATACGCTCCCGAGCGCTCATTTTTGAATTACTCATGCTTTTTCCTCCAAGTATTGTAATAGTGAGATCAATGGACAACAGATCACATAACACAAAGGATATTAAACCAAAGCATCATGTGACGAAAAGTGCCAATGACCACAACGATTTCGACAAAACATCTTATATATACTAACAAGTTTTTACCACTTTTTCAAGCACATAATGTTATAGAATTAACACTTTTTTTGCGTATTATTTAGTAATTTTTTTTGTTCCCATTTTTCTCTTCCTCCCAAAATGCTATATATTTCTTTATATTTGGAGACATCCACAATATATGACCTTGTTTTTACATATTGTATACATAACATTCGAAAAGAAATACAAATGTTGATTGTTATTTTTTTAACTAGTTTTTTCTGCCATTTTTTGTTCATTTACCATTTTTTATTGCTCTATTCTGTTTTCGAAACAAGATATTCTATTTTTCTTTTACTTATTTTTTTCTT
>JAJQDO010000259.1:0-1930 GCA_021202175.1 Clostridiales bacterium
AAATAAAACGGCTCTCGGCTTATGGGCTGTTCTGTATAGGAGACATAGCCGGCTCTTTTCCGAAGCGACGGTGGCAATATGCTGTGAATCGCAAACATGACTTCTCTCGCATTGGCCGCAAAATCCTCTTCATCCCATGAAGGAGCCACTATGTTTAATCCCTGTTTTTTATCAAACAAACACCAAAAGACTACCTGTAAAAAATCAGGCAGCCTGTCATACACATTCATTTTAATAAATATATTTTCCGGGGTAAGGGTAATCGCATCCATCCTGACCGGCGCAATGTATTCCGTTTCGCCTTCATCCCGCCAGATTCCTCCGGGTGCCAGATACACTTCCGGCCAATCGACGCCTTCTCCTGACGGCTGGTACATGTATACCTTTTTATTCTTCCGATTATCTTCACCGGAATCCGTTGGGGCCACCGCCATCTTTACAAAGCCGCATACCGGACTGTAAGACAGCTCTTCAACGATAACATCGCCCTTTCTATCCGGTTCTGCCGCGGAAGCCGTTTTTTCCAATTCCCGAAGGACACGTCGGTCTTTCGGGCAGGAAGACGCCGTCATGCCCCAGCCCAGCACATTGCCCGTAATACAATGGTTCGACCATGTGTATTCGTGTCTTAAATATTCCGATTTCATTCGAGCCACCCTCTTTCCTGCATATATTTCATGATCATCCAGAGCAGCGGCTCCTCTACGCGAATCGGCCGGATCTTCCCAACTGCCCTGGTCATCTCTCCTTCCTCATCCCGGATCTCCTCGGTCTCACATCCGAGAGCTGAGATGGCAAACAGGCTGTTCTCTTTATAATCTTCCAGATATCTCTGCAGGCGAAATACTTTCTGATCGAATATCTGTTTCAAAATCTCCTGCCTTAAAAAATGGTGATCCATATCCATAAAGCCATACACCGGGCGATTCCTGTCGAACAACAGGCTGCTCCCCCGGAATCTCCGGATCTCTCCCAGTTCTTCCAGTAGATCGCTCTTGGCAATCGTCAATGCCATATATTTATTCTTCAGTTCATTCTCACCGACGCCCGTTCGTATGGAGTCCAAAATGGATTCCGCCTTTCTCTCATAGATATATTCATCACTGACTGTCCGCTCTACCATAAAATCGTCCTGATTCATGACCTGCTTTCCGTTATGATTGCTCATCTTCTGTACAGCACATTGTTCTTCCCTGGACATCAGGTGCAGCTTTCCCAATACACGCTCTTCGTCCGGAATCTGTTTGGTGATAAAAGAATGTTCCAGGTGCATCTGCGCCGGATCCACCAGACAGATATATCCATCCATATGCCGGACAAAACCAGTCCGTCCCACGCCGGCGCTTTCCCTGATCAGTTCTCCGGCCACATCGTATATCGCCACCAGCATGTGAATCACCTGTTCACTGACACGGTAAGTAACCTCCAGAAAAACAGGTCTGCGGAATGTCTTATTCGTCGATTCCGGGCAGATTCCCCGGCGAAGGAGTCTTTCCGCGTTGCGCTCCATCTCCATCTTATAGCTGTCATTCGGGTTCCCGCAGGCATTCCGCACAGAAAAATTCTCTCTTTGCAATACATCAAATCCGTTCATCATCAACGAAGACAGGTATACGGTTTTGCCCGAGGCAACGCTTCCCGCCAGCCCGACCAGCATCATCTCATATTTAAAGAAATTCTGCGGCAATACATTATGACAGCACGGGCACAGCATGGTGTTGGAGAAGAGGGTCACCGCTCCTTCCTCCACATAAAAGGAATATCCATAGCTGTCCGAGTCAAAATGCTTTACCGCCAGCTCATGCCCTGCAGCCGTCAACTCCTGATTCAGTTCCGTCATAATCTGATTATCGATATATACCCGGTCGGCGTCTACCTGTTCTTCCGGGATTCCCTTGGCATGCCTGATGAGAAGGTTCGACAGATCGGT
>JAJQDO010000259.1:1940-4116 GCA_021202175.1 Clostridiales bacterium
TCTTTCTTCGGAGCAACCACTTCATTTAATGCCGGAGATAAAAATCTGGCTCCATCCGGTCTTAAAAGAAAGCCCACCTCGTCATTGGCAATCTTGCGAAAGCAATAGGGACATATTTTTGATTTTACCGTCGTCGTTTCCCGCATCATATCCTCCGTTTTTAACACGTTTTCGTCGCTTTAATGGAAATCTCGTGTTTCGACTCCAAAATAATATAGTACAAAATATCTCTTTTCAGGACAGCCGACCTGACCGACGCCCCCTGATCTCTCCCTGTTCCGGCCTCTCTGATCTCAAAAGGCGCCTCTTTTGAACGGATGAGCAGGGTATTCGGATCATCCATCGCGCCGATCTCTATCCCTTGTTCTTCAATATAATTCGTAATTTCTTTCCCGGACGGATGATTTCGGTACTATAAGATATGATTCAAAGACACCATGCCTCTTCTTCGCCGACCATCGGCACAGGTGCCCGAGCATCCGCCGAAGGCAGAACCATGCGTGATCAGAAAATCCAGATAAAACGTCCTGTATTTCTGTTTCTTTTCTTCTGCCTCTTCTATCTGTCTTTGCTCTTCCCTTTTCTGCTTCTCCAGATCTGTAATTTTTTCTGCATATTCCAAAATGTATTTCTGCTTCTGTCTTTTGCTGTTTTGCATCCTCCACTGAACGATTCCTGCCAGAAGAAGAATCCCCGACAAAACAATCCCTATCTGCATCGTCATCTGCACCGTCAACATATGCCGTTACCTCTCATAAATCCGAATCTTTGCCAAACACATAATGTCCACATTATTATAACAGACCTTTACCAAATCACAAGACGAATGTTTTATTAATTTTTACATCACAACAAACGTTATCTCCACAAATACTGAGGATACAGGCCCTCTTCTTTTTTGGTCTGAATCGCCTCCATTACCGTTTCCTTATCTTCCTGATAGGTGACGCCATACCATTTTTCCTCTGATTCCAGCACCTTTACGGACGCTTTTTCTTCCTCCAACAGTTCGGCAACCACACTCGGAAGGAAAAATTCGCATTTCAACGGATTATTATCCAACTCCGCATCCAGAAATACCGGGAACCTCTTCTCCAATTCATCCAGAAATCCAGGTGTAAAACCCCAGCAATTCATGGATACCGGCGTGCGATCCGGTATGGGCTCCCAGTTTTTCCCCGCATCCAACGTATAAGCTGCACAGTCTCCTCGTTTTTCTATACGGGTACGTTCCGTGATATCCGTAAGGAAATGATCGTCATCCACCTGGCAGATTCCTCTTGCCACGGATCCGTTTTCCGTAATCGTATTTTCAATATGGAATCCTACCATCACATATCGATATTTATCATCATCCTCGTGTGTCGTCAGATACTGATACAATATCTGGAACGCCTTCGGCCCATAATAGTCGTCCGCATTGATCACGGCAAAGGGCTCTTTTACCACATCCTTACAACACAAAACCGCATGTCCGGTACCAAAAGGCTTCACCCTGCCTTCTGGCAGACGATATCCCTCCGGCAGCTGGTCTGTCTCCTGGAAAACGTACCGCACGTCCATAAACGGTTCCATCCGGCTGCCGATCATGCGCACAAAATCTTCTTCGATGGCATGCTTTATGATAAAGACCACTTTCTTAAATCCAGCTCTTTTCGCATCGTAAACCGAAAAATCCAAAATCGTGTGGTTCTCTTTGTCAAAAGGATCCATTTGTTTCAATCCGCCATATCTGCTTCCCATTCCCGCGGCAAGCACAACAAGTGTCGGTTCTTTCTTTTTCATATCTTCTGCCTCTTTCTCATCCTTTTATTTGTCCTGCGCAATTGGCTGTCACTGCTCACAGATATGCGTGAACTGTGACAAACAGCTATTGTATGATGTTATTCGACCGATTAGCTCAACAAAAGTATTTTCCCATAAAACATTTTAATCTGCAATCAAATTCTCTGTTTTTTAAATATTTTTTAATAAAAATCCGGCTTGAGGTATTATGAATATATAATTTTTTATTATTTTTAAGAATGTGAACCGTCACGAAACCAAGCTGTTGTTTACGGTACGCGCAGGTCATAGTCATATTGAACCCGCCAAAGAAATCAGCAGAAGGTATCGGCAGAAAAAAATATTTATCTGTAAAAACCGGATGGAATATAGTATAATGGAATAATTAATG
>JAJQDO010000261.1 GCA_021202175.1 Clostridiales bacterium
TTGTCGCGGGGCTTTTAACCTGTCATTTCTGACCGCCACACTTCATCTTCTTCCATACGTCCCGGCGTACATCTGGATTCTTTTTCAAAAAACCGATCATCTCGTCTCCGCATGGATAGTCCTTACACTTCTCATCTCCATACAACAGCCAGTCAGCCCCGACAGCAAATTCCCTCTCGACCCTCTCTGCGAACCTCCGCGTCATCTCGCGGCGTCCTTCCATAAGGGCGTTCAATCCTGAAGTCCCGCCGCCAATACGCCTGCAGAATTCTCGCTGGCTAAGTCCGCTTTCCTTATAAACTTCTCGAAGACGTTGCCCAGCAGTTTCCTTCTGTGGCTCCAGTTTTCCAGACCACTCGCTCCCGTCGATCCACGGTTCACCATCCCCTCCAAACAGCCATTCTTTCCTCACACCATAGGTTGAAGAAATCCGTTCACACAGTTCTTCGCTTACTACGCTTTCCCCTGTCTCTGCTCTTGTGATCTGAGTGGCTGTGTATCCGATCCCTATGGCAAACTGCGTCTTTGAAAGATGGAGTTTTTCACGTAGAACTCCTATGCGCACTCCGTCTACTGTTTTTTTGTTTTTGAATTTTTATGTTTTATTGTTGACATACAAACATCCACCCTGTATAATGATTTTCACATGTCTCTATATTTGCTACTTATATTGTCTTTCAGGCACACGAACACCTCTTCAGACAAAGGAGAACCATTATGTTTATCGTTCCAATTTCTGTTCTGTCCGAAATTACCGGGACATCTGAGAAAGAACTTAGAACCGCGTACAGTGACAAACTGACCGGTGCAGACAATGACCTGCTCCCGGTTGGCATCCTCCCTCACGACCAGATAGAGCTGTGCCTGAACAAATATTTATTTCATGACCGCTATCTGGACATTGATCTGTTCCGGATAGCATCCAGAGATCCGCCAAATACGGAAAGCACTTTCCCCTTGCTGGCAGGACCGCATATCCAAGCCTTCTTCAAGGAGACTGAAATGATGCGCCGGGCGAACCACGAGGTTCTCTCCTGTTCCGGTAATGGGACTGTAACACAGCGCCTGTCTGTTTTGGCTTCAGAATACAGCGTATCTTACCGAACGCTCATGAGAAAAAGGAAACTCTTTATGAATCAATCAAACCTTAACATGCTGCTCGACGCAGACCACAACGCCTACCTGTACCATGACCACCTGACAAGCATGTGCCTGTATGCCTGCGATTATGCCATCTACCGACACCTTGCGGTCAATTCGCCATCCGCAAATAAGATCCTGCGTGAATTCCAGTCTATGAAGCCATTCCCCTGTTCTTCCTGCCCCTATTCAAAAGAGTGGCAGGAGAAGCAGCGCGAAAAGGCTGCAAACAGGAAACGGCCTGTCACGCCGGATATCCCGCCTTTTACCTGCAGGCGGGGTGCATCACAAATGATTGTACCAAGAACCCGATATCCCCTCAACGACCTTTTTGCCGACGTCAGCGCTCAGGATGTTCTTCTTGCCAGAAAAGGCGTTGATGCATGGGCTGACAAGTACCATTATACGCCAGCCAGGAAAAAACCGGAACGTGTCAATGAAGTCTGGTTCTCCGACCATCATCCGCTTGACCTCTTTGTTATCACGCGAGTACATAAAAACGGCATGTTTGATACCGCAAGAGTATGGCTTACCGCTGTTATGGATGCGGCCAGCAACGCAATGGTGGGTTATACGCTCACTACACGCCCAAATACTGCGAGCATTGCGGAGGCTTTCTCGAGAGCGGCTGTGTTTACAGTTGACAGCCCCTTTTATGCTTTGCCGGAGATCTTTTATATCGACAATGGAAAAGATTACCGCTCAAAGCTCCTAAACGGGGAGCAGAAAGCCAAATCCAGCCGCGAAAAAATAAGAGCAGCAAACCAGCATGGGATGATGATTTTTCCACTTCCGGCATGATGGAATGGCTCGGAATCCGTGTTATCCACGCCCTGCCCTACCGTGGATGTTCCAAAACTATCGAACGTATTTTCGGCACCATTGAACGTGAGTGGATTTCCGACCTGCCCGGTTGGTGCGGGAACAATATCCAGAACCGTCCGCCATCCTTCGAGTCCGATCTGAAAAAAGGCCGGCTCTACAAATTCGAGCAGTTTGCGAACTATTTTGCGGATATCATCTGGTATAAATACAACAATTTCAAAAGCGACCCCGACAAGGAATCCCCTCTCGAACTCTACCAGCGGCTTCCCCGTGCCGATACCTTCGTCCCGTCCTGGAGGACAATGGCTGTCCTGAAACAGGAGCGGAAGCCACACACGATACAGCGAAGCGGCATCAGGTTCAACAACCACTGGTACTGGCATCCTGCCCTTGCCCCCTATATAGGCGAATCTGTGCAGACATTTACCTTTGACTCCCCATTTCATCGCAGCGTCTCCATTACGGCCAACCGTGCTTTCATAGCTGAGGCCCACCCTATTGACAAATGCGCTCTGATTGAAGAGGCACGCCATGCCATCTATCAGCACCTCGCAGAACAAGGGCGGCAGCGCCGTAAAATCACAGGCCGACTGGAAGAGCTTCGCGCAATCGTCCTGAAATCTGACATTATTGACTATGGTCTTGACATCCCGGCCATTGAAGAAATTTCCTACACGCAGGCTGTTGATACGGAACGCGATCAGAAAGAAGCTGTAGATGATAAGCGGGTCCCGGAGGAACTGAAGGAAGCTGCCATAAGGTACGCCGAGCAGAACGCTTCCGGTTCCTCAGACTCAGGCAACAAACCAATGAAAGATTTCATGAAAGAAATCGGCTCACGGCTGATGGAACACTAATTAATATTATCACAACAAGCAAAAAGGAAAATCACACCTCCCATATTACAAGGAGAATTTTACAATGATAAAACACACACTATACCAGCTCCCCATTGTTTCCAGCGATGAACTGACCGCTGCACTTGGCTCTGTCCACCTCGGCGTGTCCGACGGCAAACTGATGGTTCTAATCGGGCCTCCCGGCTCCGGTAAGACCACGATCGTTTTCTTATATGAGAACGAAGAGTATGAAATCCATTACATTCTCTGCTCCCCTACCATGCGGATGAAAGATGTCCTCCGTGCCCTCGCTTATGCGCTTGACATCCATGCCGCCGGTAGTTCCTATGAAATGCAGGCAGCCATTACGCGGGAGCTACAGCTTCATCCCAATCACTGCTTTATGCTGGACGAATGTGAGTACCTCAATAAAAACGACATCTCCAAGCTCGAAGTCACCCGACAGATTTGGGATCAGACAAGGGTTCCCTTCATCCTGATCGGAACCGACAAATTGGAAGATGAACTGAAAGGCACAAACAGAAAAGGCACCGTCAACCATCCTCAGATTTACCGTCGCCTCTGCAAGACGCGGCTTGGCTCCATGAAACAGGCAGAAATCGCTGGTTATCTTGACCTACTCGAAAAGGAATACGCCGTGCGGTTTACACAGGAAGCCCGCAGGGATTTAGTCCGGCTTTGCCTGGATCGCAATAATGGCGGTATGGGGAACTTCATCGAAGTCCTTGAACTAGCCCTCACTCTGGTACGCCCCGAGTGGAAGTCCATCGGATACCAGCTCAACCAGAAAACCCGCCGCAAGACGCCTCTGGATATGATCGCTTACGATCCGGACAAGAAAGAATTCACATCTGAAGCAGAAGATACAAACCCTGAAACAGAAGTTTCTTTTAAAACGGTTGATGTCAGTCAACTCAAACAGGTAGCCATCAGCCACGAAGTGATTATCAGCGCGATGGATTACAAAATGACAAAATAGCAGTGGTATATATCGCCCTGCCAAAATCCTGACACCGTCTCCCAGAATACGATCAGAGTGCTGTTCCTATTCTGGGGGATGTTTATTTTGCTTTGGTGTGCATTTGTTTGGGGGACAGATCTGCCATTTTCAAGCCGCCACAGATTTTGGAAATGGCGGTTTTATTGACGGTTTTTCTGATTTCCGGCTTCGTTTTCAGATGCTGCTAAAATCTATTAAAAGTTAAAGTCTCGTGTTTACAAGCATTTCACACTCTTTTCGGCGGCTTGTTTTGACAGGTTCAAAGCCCCGCGACAG
>JAJQDO010000025.1 GCA_021202175.1 Clostridiales bacterium
TTGCGTCGAACTTCTTCCAGACTATTTTTCTGCGCAGACGTCGATTTACGGGAAAATGTGTGAGCGTATCTCGGACGATGTCAAAGCCTTTGTGGACAGCCTTTCCCTTGACCATCTGATTCAACTGGCGACCGGTGACCCCGGACGGGGACAAGGTGAGGCCTTGGGCTCTGCCGGAATCTCCGTGCCCGGTTCTGCCGCCCAGACCAGCGGCTGCGCGCGCGAACAGGGACTTTCCGACATCGTGCTGGCTGACGGACCAGCCGGCCTTCGCCTCAATAAAACCTATTACGTAAAAGATGGCCAAATCGTTCCGGAGCCCTTTGAGAAATCCGTCGAAGGCGGCTTCCTTTACCGTGACGCAAGCAAACCAGAAGGGGAAGAATATTTCCAGTACTGCACGGCATTTCCGGTCGGCACCGCATTAGCTCAAAGCTGGGATACCTCTATCGTGATCGAGGTTGGCAAGGCCGTCGGGGAAGAGATGCAGCGGTTTCTGATCACCTCCTGGCTGGCGCCGGGCATGAACATCCATCGCAACCCGCTGTGCGGCAGAAATTTCGAGTATTACTCCGAGGATCCTCTGGTGAGCGGAAAGATAGCGGCCGCAATGACTCTCGGCGTGCAGTCGCAAAAGGGCTGCGGTACGACCATCAAGCATTTTGCCTGCAACAATCAGGAAGATAACCGCATGAATTCCGATTCCATCCTTTCGGAACGGACGCTCCGGGAAATCTACCTTAAAGGCTTTGAGATTGCTGTCCGGGAAGCCCAGCCGATGATGATCATGACCAGCTATAATAAGATCAACGGGATTCACTCGGCGAACAATTACGACCTCTGCACAAAGGTAGCCAGAGATGAGTGGGATTTCCACGGTTTCATCATGACAGACTGGACCACTACCCATTATGGGCCGGATTGTACTGCGGCAGGCTGTATACGTGCCGGAAATGACACTGTCATGCCAGGACGTATAGAAGATCATGAAAATATCCGCCAGGCCTTAGAGGATGGCTCCCTTACTCTTGAGGAACTCAAAGCATGTATCGGCCATCTGGTAAATATCATCTGGCAGTCGAATATGTATGAATAAGGGAGTGTATTATATTTGTTGTTAGAAAGGATTTTTGTCATGAAGTATAAGGGGATTATTACGATGCTTGCAGTTTTGGGACTTTCTATTCTTATGACTGGCTGCGGTTCGGGTAGCCAGGGGACGGGTGAGGAAGCCTCGACGGAGCTGGCGGCAGAAAGTACGACAGAAGAAGCGCTGATCACGGAACCGGGTATCTATATCAATGGCCGCGAGGTTGAGCTTACGGAGAGCGGGACGATTGATCTGGAGCTGTTAAGCGTGGAGAAAGGAGTTACTGTGACGGCTAACCCGGAAGAAGGGGAAGAGATTCTTGTAAACGGTGAGGCACTCACAGAGCCACTTTATCTTGATATCACGGCAATTACCCGCGACGATGTGATTGAAGTCGAGGTGACGGACGAGGAAGCCACGAATGCCTGCACCATTAATCTGATGCCATCTACTTTCCTGGATTATACCACAGAAGGTGAGTCTCTGGTTGATGGCGACTATTATCTTACGACTTATGATGAAGAAGTGAATTATATCTTCAAGCTGGACAGCACCGGTAATCTGATATTCTATAAAGAAACCAGCGACGACGCGCTCGACTTCCGCAAGGTATATAACAGCGATGGCGAGGTGCGCTATACTTATATGCCATACCTTCAAAACTCTTTCTGCGGCATCGGCGGCATTAATCCGGGATGTGTTGTGGTGATGGATGAAAACTATGATGTGATTGATGAGATTTACTATCAGAATGCGGACGGGGAGGATAATCTGATTGATCCTCATGGCTTTATCTATCTGGATGACGGGCATTATATCCTGACATCTTACCAGGATATCACAGTGGAGGATATCCCGGAAGATCTGGGAGCTACGGATAACAGTGCATATCTGGCGGTTCTTTATATAGAAGAGATTCAGGATGGCGAGGTCATGTGGGAGTTCTGCAGTCAGGATTATGAGCAGTTCTTGTACGCTACGACGGAGGTGACCTGGTCAGAATCCACAGAACAGTGTTACGATTATGTACATTTCAACTCCATGTTTATTGATGAGGATGATAACCTGCTGGTTTCTGGCAGAAACATCAACTCTGTTTTTAAGCTGGACCGGCAGACCGGCGAGCTGATTTGGATTCTTGACGGTACGGAGGATGAGTTCGGACTGACCGAAGAGCAGATGTTCTCCAAACAGCATTCCATCATTGTGACCGGAGACGGAAGCTATATGATCTTTAATAATGGCAACGACCAGGTTAAAGCGGGTACCACAGACTCTTCTTCTGTTGTTAAGCTTAAGGTTGATGAGAATATCATGGAAGTAGTGGAATATCAGAAAGATGAGACCGGGTTCTTCTCTAATTACATGGGTTCTATCCGGGAACTGGATGCGGATGCAGGCGTTTATCTATGGGCTGTTGGTGGCAGTTATACTGGAGCGATTCCAGAATATTCCATGGTGGAGTATACTGACGATGGTGAAGTGGCTTTTACCTTCCGTTTTGACGATGGTGACCGTAAGCTTTACTGTGCAAATAAATGTGAGTAAGCAAGGAGCATGTTTGCAATAATTGATTTGCAGATAGTAATCTTCGGTAAATATCCTACAGATATAGAGGTAATCAAAGAAGAGGTAATTAAAGAAAGGACGATATAATGGATTTACAGGAACTGGAACGGGTCAGGACTATTTTTGCAGAGGATAAATATGCGACGGATAATGGTGCTTATATCGAAGAAATTGGAGATAACTATGCCAAATGTTCCATGGAAATCACCAGACACCACCGGAATGCCATGGGTCAGCTGATGGGTGCCGCCTGCTTTACTTTGGCGGACTTTACCTTCGCGGTTGCGGCCAACTGGAAGAAGATGGGCACGGTCTCTGTCAGTACGAACGCTACTTTTTTGTCGAAGCTGAAGGGTGAAAAGATTTATGCTGAGGCGATTTGCAAAAAGGACGGACGGAGCAGTTGTTTTTACGAAGTTAGTATCACGGATGATCTGGGAACAGAGATTGCCGTGGTGACGATCACAGGGTTTAAATCAGGAAAGTAAAAATAATTCGCGTTAAAGAAGTTGCAAGATTTGGCTACCTTTTGTTCGGATTTGGCACGCAATGCCAGTGGAAAAGGAATATACTGGGACACGTAAACGAAATAAAACGAGTTGAAAACCAGACTCGAACAGGAGGTTGATAATTATGGATATTTTAAGAAGTAAAAAAGGATTTATATGTGACATGGACGGTGTGATTTATCACGGAAACCGTCTCTTACCTGGAGTAAAAGAGTTTTTAAATTGGCTGGTGGAGAATAAGAAGAAGTTTCTGTTCCTGACCAACTCGAGCCAGTACACACCGAAGGAGCTGCAGACCAAGCTGGAACGGCTGGGACTGGATGTGGATGAATCACATTTTTATACCAGTGCCCTGGCAACGGCTCATTTCCTGGATAATCAGTCACCGGGATGCAGCGCTTATGTTGTCGGCGAGCATGGTATCTTAAATGCCCTCTATGATAAGGGTATTCTGTTTAATGATGTGGATCCGGATTATGTAGTTGTCGGCGAAGCTTCCACTTATAATCTGGAGCAGATCACGAAGGCCATTCGGCTTGTGAATGCGGGAGCGAAGCTGATCGGAACGAATTACGACCTGACAGCGCCTTCCGAAGACGGTATCGTACCGGCCTGCCGTGCCCTGATCTCCCCTATCGAGGTGGCGACAGGAAAAGAAGCGTATTTCGTCGGCAAACCGAATCCGTTGATGATGCGGACCGGACTTCACATGTTGGGCGTTCATTCCGAAGATGCGGTTATCATCGGCGACAGAATGGATACAGATATCATCGCCGGTATCGAAACTGGCCTCGATACAGCCCTTGTCCTCTCTGGTGTGACGACCAGGGAAATCTGTGAGCAGTACCCGTACCGTCCGCGCCTGAGTTTAAATGGTGTGGGCGATATCGCCGGGAAAGCCAGTACGCAGAAGAGCCGCACTAAGCAGAGTGG
>JAJQDO010000012.1 GCA_021202175.1 Clostridiales bacterium
CTGGTAGGGCCGGTGAGCTCGGCCTCGTCACCGTCATTAAGTCCGCGCACGACATATCAGACGGCGAATGTAGCACCGCAGCCGGCACACATCCGATGGCCCGGTGATAATCGCTCTTCTCTATTTAATGTTTCTTTTAAATTATAAGCCATGATGTATACTCCTATTCTCTGACAGATAAATACCGATATGGTTCACCGAGTTCCCCGGTTTTTTCCACTTGCATCAGATCTTCAAAAACGGATGTAAGACTATCTACCGTTACGTCCCGGCCGCCGAGACCATAGCAGTAATTAAGGGCTGCCGGGTGACAATTTTTATTATAAAGAGCCGCCTTTACCTCTGCGCCCAGAGGACCGCAGTTGGTGTTAAAGCCTTTGGTGCGATCCATGATCGCCAGATATTTTACATTTTTTAAAGCTTCCGCAATCTCTTCCGCAGGAAATGGACGGAAAAGACGAATCTTCAGGATGCCGGCCTTGATGCCTTTGTCACGAAGCGCATCAACCGCGTCCTTCGCCGTACCCGCTGCGGAACCCATGATAACCATAGCGTAATCCGCGTCTTCCAGACGATATTCTTCAAAGAAGCCGTATTCTCTGCCGGAAATCGCGGCAAATTCTTTTGCGATATCCAGGGTAACCTGTTTCGCGTGGCGTAAACCTTCCATCTGCGCGCGGCGGGCTTCCATTACGTAATTGGTAACGGAATAAGGACCGTAGGCGATGGCTTCGCCGTCTTTTAACAGGTAATGCTCCGGCTCATATTCGCCGACAAAGTTTTTCACTACATCGTCTTCCAACAGTTCAATATTTTCGACGGCATGGCTGGTAATGAATCCATCCTGGCAGATCATGATCGGCAGCATGACGTCTTTATGCTCTGCGATACGATATGCCTGTACCATGTTATCGTAGGCTTCCTGATTATTTTCAGCAAATAACTGGATCCAGCCGGTATCTCTCGCACCCATGGCGTCGGAATGGTCGCAGTTGATATTGATCGGGCCGGAGAGCGCGCGGTTGACCAGAGCCAGGCAGATAGGAAGGCGGTCAGAAGCCGCTACATTTAATACTTCCCACATGAGAGCCAGGCCACAGGAAGAGGTTGCGGTGATGGTTCTCGCGCCGGCCGCCTCGGAACCGATGCAGGCACTCATGGCGCTGTGTTCGCTTTCTACAGGGATAAATTCCGCGTCGACTTCTCCATTTGCCACGTAAGAAGTGAAATACTGCGGAATCTCTGTGGAAGGCGTGATCGGGTAAGCAGGCATCACGTCTGGGTTAATCTGGCGCATGGCGTAAGCGACTGCTTCGTTTCCGGATAAACGTTCTTTGATTCCCATATTATCTTACCCCCTTTAACATAACGATTGCGTCAAAGGGGCATGCATTAACACAAATGCCGCATCCTTTGCAATGATCAAAATCAAAATCTGTGCGCTTGCCATTTACAATCGGGATGGCACTGTCAGGACAGGCTGGTGCGCAGAGCAGACATTGTTTACATTTTTCTTCGATAAATTTCGGGGTGTCTACCCGCCATTCCCCCGTATTAAATTCGGTGGCGGTGCAGCTCCCGACGATGGTACATCCTAATGTGATGTCCTGCCATTTTACATCTAAACCTAATTTGCTGATATCTGATGTCATTATTGTACCTCCTGTAAAGCCATGGACAAGGCCTTCATATTGCCCTCGATCACTTCCGGCTTTGAAGCAAATTTATGTGCGTAAGATTTCCGCATCTCTTCCAGAAAACGTTCCTCTTCCATGATGCCACTGACCTTCACGATGGCAGCGAGCATCGGGGAATTCGGGAAATAGCGTCCCAGGGTCTTAATGGAAATCTTACGGGCGTCTATCGTATATACCTTGCCTGGATATCCTTTTAATTTCGGGATGAGTTCTTCCTTTGGTCTGGCAGTGTTGATGACGATGGCGCCATCTTCTTTTAATCCGTCGGTCACATGGACGGAATCTAACAGTGTTTCATCAACGACCACTACATAATCCGGGTCATAAATGTTGGAATGAACCCGAATGACATTGGAGCTTAAACGATTATAAGCAGTGATCGGCGCTCCCATACGTTCCGGACCATATTCCGGAAAGCCCTGTACATGCATGCCGGTGCTGAAAGCGACATCAGCTAGGAGCAGTGCTGCCGTCTTTGCGCCCTGCCCACCGCGGCCATGCCATCTGATTTCAATTAAATCTTTCATGTTGTCCTCCATTGTATCGCCCGTTTTACGCGGGACATTATTTGAAATTTATCCGATATATTACATCATGATGAATCGTTCTGCCAGGACTTGTCATAGATAGTGAACGGATAGGAATGATGCGGTATATCTGAGGTGTTCGTTTGAGGGATTTCTCATATGAGTTGTTCAAGATGTTCGCAAAAGAAATACTGTTGTCCGCACCACACGGAAAAAAGAGCGAAAAATTAAAGAGAGTTCCTTTTGCGGAACTCTCGCGCCGTGCACGGTTGCGTTAGCTATAATGAACATCAGGATTATTAGATCGTCAGTATAAATGAAAACCCACAACTACACAAGTATAGCATCATTTATAGTGTTTGTGAAGAAAAAGTGATATTTTTTGCATAGAATATTGTGAGAATCTTGTGTTTTTTGATAGATTTATGTTATTGGTTTTCTTTTTATGGAATATCAGGTACCCATAAGTGTGTCAGGCAAAACCTGTATGGAGGAAAATGTCTGGTTTTCCATGCACAGTAACAGGAAAATGTTTATATACTGTTTCTGTATATTTTGCAATCAGGAAGATCCTCTCCCTGCATTATCTTCATCAGTGCCTGTTTTGGTCTCTGTCTCTGTGGCAGTAGCAGTTAAATGAAGTTTCTCGATATAAATCGGACGCCTTTTTCCTTCAATGTAAGTCCGTGAAAGGTATTCCCCAATGATTCCCAGAATGAACAGCTGTAATCCGCCCAGAAGCAATATGACGCTGATCAGGGTTGGATAGCCAGGAATGTCAATCGAAAAGAAAATCTTCTGGATGATGACGATAAACATATAAAGAATCGATGCACCAGAAAAAAAAGCTCCTATAAAAGTAGAGATTTTTAAAGGCGTTACCGTAAAAGCGATAATTCCGTTGATGGCATATTTAAATAACGACAGGAAGGACCATTTGGAGGAACCTGCAAATCGTTCTTCTGCCATGTATGGCATATAATAAGTATCGAATCCGACCCAGGAAAATAATCCCTTGGAGAATCGGTGGTATTCTGAAAGGCTTAGTACCGCATCGACCACGGGACGGCGCATTGTCCGGAAATCACTGACACCCGGCGGGAATTCCGTTTCGCTCATTTTATTAATGATTTTATAGAACATGCCTTTAAAAAAGGTCAGAACAGTCCCTTCGCGGCGTTCTTCCTGATAAGCAGCCACAGAATCATAATCCTCGTTCTCTTCCAGAATGTTCAACATATCCAGTACAAGCCTGGGGTGTTGCTGTAAATCAGCGTCTATGACGGTAGTATAATCTCCTGTGGAGTTTTTCAGGCCGGCATAGATGGCAGCCTCTTTGCCGAAGTTGCGGGAGAAGGATATCACATTGACATGACTGTTATCCTGTTTGTAGAGTTCCTTTAATATTTTTAAGGTATCATCCCTGCTTCCGTCATTGACAAAGATAAATTCGTATTCATAGGGCGTGTTTGAAAAAGCGGCTGTGGCGACGCTGTAAAATTCGCGCACGTTGTCTTGCTCGTTATAACAAGGAATGACCAGGGTTGCTTTTATCATAGATGTCTCCTTTTAAATAAAGTGTGGTTCTGCACCAGAGCCTGTATTACTGAAAAATAACAAAAGATGGTTTGCTAAAAATTACCCTATGTCTTAATATAGTCTTTTTTTTCTTTATAATCAATGACAGGAAAGAGAAAAGTTCATTTTAATATGATTTCAGGCGTAATTTGACAGCAAGTGTCAGGATGATCGTAAATTACATCTGGTTATTGTTGTTAGCAATGAAACAGGCATGACAAACAGCAAATGTCAGAACCATACTAAATG
>JAJQDO010000086.1:0-13782 GCA_021202175.1 Clostridiales bacterium
CTTGACACACCGACCGTCTTTAGCGAGACTCCGCGTGTTGCCACGAGGCGGGGCTCCGGATGGTCGCGCGCTGCGTTCGGGACGCAGAGGCCGTGGGTTCGAGTCCCGTCGCCTCGACTCTTTGGCAGCAGGTACCGGAAAGTTAGAAATCATGGCTTTCCGGTATTTTTTTGCCTTTCTTCCAGTCATATGTGAATGTGGATTTCTGCCCGGCAATCTGCCATTTGGGAAAGATTATCACCATATTTTCCTAGAATTCCTCCTGTTTCTTCCGCATACATTTCTCTTATCTCTGTTAAAATGTACACAACCGCAAGACTGTTCGAATGTTTTTTGTTACTTTTTAAGTATATTAGTGAAAGGGATAATTGTAAATGGCTAAAAAGAAGGAAAGTTCAAAATTTCAGGTAGCTTTTATTTTCATCAATGATGGATGTGACCAGATAAAGGACCGTTCTATAATCGAATCGGAAAAAATAATCCTGCATGCGGCTGGCTGCGCGACTTATGACCAGGCGGAAAAAATCGCGCAGGAGATGCTGGAAAAAGGTTGTGCCGCAATTGATTTATGCGGTGCTTTCGGAAACCAGGGAGTAGCACGCGTTTCCAAAGCCGTGGAACGCAAGATTCCGGTAGGAGTAGTTCATTTTGATTTTCATCCTGCGTTTCGAGATAAAAGCGACGATGATATGTTCCAGAAAGATTTCTGGTGTATCGGATTATAATTACCGTAAATGTTAATCAGACAGAAGAATTCATATTTTTATGGCAGAAAACAGATTGCGAAAAAAAACTGACGATCAATGAAATGAATTCGTTCATTCCTTGACCGTCAGTCTGTTTGTTTTATGGAAAGCTTCGTTATTATATATTATATAAAAAATCTATAAAAAGCGATCTAAAACATTCCCAATCAATTCTCAAACCTATCGTTCTGTCATGCTGATCGATTCGATGGCAACGACACCGCCTCTCACGACTTCTACCTGATCGAACTTACGGTTCAGCAGATTGATGAAATCGTTGTTTCTGCTTTCAGTCGATACACACTCGAGAAGCACACTGTTGATACCATAGTCGATGGCTTTGGCACCGAAAACCTGAGCAATGCGGAAGATCTCTCCCTTCTCGAATTCAGAACATTCATGAATCTTGACAAAGAGAATCTCCTTCATATGGGTCGGTGCCTCCGTGATGTCACTCAACTTGATGACCTCGACACAACGATTTAACTGCTTTTTGATCTGTTCGAAGGTGGCATCATCGGAGCTTAAGCCGATGGTCATTCTCGATACCGTCGGGTCCTCCGTCACACCGACGGTGATGCTGTCAATGTTATAGGACTTACCGGACATCATGCCTGATATACGTGCCAGAACACCAATCCGGTTTTCTACATAAAGGGACACCCATCTTTTCTTTTTTGTATGATTAATTTCTCTCATGAATCCGCCCTCCTAACATATGATATCTTTGAAGCTGGCGCCGCCGCGAATCATCGGGAGTACAAGTTCTTCCGGCGGGATGGCGCATTCTATGATCACTGGTTTATTATTTTCTTCTGCATATTCTCTGGCCCGAATGATCGTCTCTTCCAACTGGGAATCCTCTGTAACAAGATATCCACGAGAACCATAGGCTTCCGCCACCTTTACAAAGTTCGGGGAATATTCCGGACAGGTCCACCCCGGTTTGCCGCAACGTCCTTTGCAGGACTTATGGTAGCGCAGGCAGGTGATGGTATATCTCTTGTTAAGGAATAATTCCTGCATCTGACGCACCATTCCCAGATAGTTGTTGTTCAGCACGATATTGACCAATGGCAGCTCCTGATTCATAGCCGTGGACATCTCCTGGATGTTCATCTGGAATCCGCCGTCTCCACTGATTGACACGACGGCCTTCCCCGGACAGCCGATCTGTGCGCCTACGGCAGCCGGAAGGGCGAAACCCATGGTACCGAGACCACCGCTTTGTACCAATCGATGGGTAGCGTCCAGTTTCAGATACTGGCCGACCCACATCTGATGCTGTCCTACATCACAAGTATACACGGTATCTCTGTCGGCATATAATTTATTTAACGTCTCTATAATGTGCTGTGGATTCACACCTTCCTGTACCTGAATACCGAGAGGATACTCGCGGTCCCAGCTCTTCACCTCTTCGATCCATTCCTGATGCTGCAACGGCTCCGTATGGTCGAGAATCTTGCGAATCGCCAGCTTGGCATCCGCCACGATCGGAATGTCCACAGTGACATTTCTTGAAATGGCCGCAGACTCGATGTCGATATGTACGATTTTGGCATAGGGTGCAAACTTCGCCACGTCGCCGGTCACACGATCGTTAAAACGACAGCCAATGGAAAACATGAGATCACATTCGTCCGCAATGCGGTTCGCCGCGTAAGATCCATGCATGCCAATGTTGCCGACAAACAGCGGATGGTCCGTAGCTATCGCCCCACGTCCCATGACAGTGGTGACCACTGGTGTATTCACTTTCTCACAAAGCTCCGTCATCTCTTCCTGAGCGTGAGCAAGATTCACACCGCCGCCGATCAGAAACATCGGTTTCTTCGCCTCATTCAACAAGGCAATCGCCTTCTTCAGCTGTCCGACATGCACGCCTTTATTCGGCTTATATCCACGGATATTAACCTCCGTCGGATAAGATGTCGAGCCGAGCTCCGCCATGACGTCCGTCGGAAGGTCGACCAGCACCGGTCCCGGTTTTCCGGAACGGGCGATATAAAATGCCTCCTTGATGCGCTGAGCCAACATCTCCCGGTCTCTGACCATGATAACGAACTTCGCTACATTTCTTGTGATACCTACAATATCTACTTCCTGAAATGCATCATTGCCAATGAGGTATTCCGGTACCTGCCCGGTAAAACAGACCAGCGGGATGCTGTCGTAATTCGCCGTGGCGATTCCAGTGACAAGATTCGTCGCGCCTGGGCCACTGGTGACAAGACAGACGCCTACCTTTCCTGTCGCTCTCGCATAACCGTCCGCCGCATGAATCAGCCCCTGCTCATGTCGTGGTTGTACCAGATCAATACTGTGACAATCATGGAGTGCATCTAAAAGATTGACGACGTAACCACCCGGGTATGCAAAGATCGTATCTACGCCCTCTTTTTTCATTGCTGTAACGAACAGGTCATTTCCAGAAATCTTCATCTTCTTCACTCCTTTATATTATAATTTTGTAAAAAGCACTTTCCATCCTTTTTTGTAAATCCAGGCACTTTCTTCTTCATTATTCCCGTCATTCATATCTTAAGGATAAATGCGTAATAGATTTATGATATATCATACTTTACCGGGTTGTCAACCGTTGATTTATTAAAATCAGGGTTGTTAAATATTTCGTTACTATCCGCGGCGAACCTCTACCATATCCATCGCATACAGCGCTGCCCCAAGGGCGCCGCACAGCTGCGCCTTGTCGCTGATCACCAGCGTAGTGCCGAGTTTCTCTTCCAGAGTTTTCACAAGCCCCTGGTTTTTGGACACACCGCCGGTCATCATATAGCGTTCCACACCACCCACTCGTTTCGCCAGGGCCACAGTCTTGGTGGCGACCGCCTTATTTAAGCCATGGACGATATCGTCCGTCGCCTTATTCTGCGCGATCAGCGAGACCACTTCCGATTCCGCAAACACCGTACACATGCTGGAGATGGTAATATCCTCTTTGTAGTGTAATCCGGTCTTGCTCATCTCATCGAGGCTCATCTCCATGGTGCGAGCCATCATTTCCAGAAAACGTCCCGTGCCGGCGGCGCATTTGTCGTTCATCACAAAGTTTTCCACGGCGCCGCTGGCATCCATGCGGATGACCTTGCTGTCCTGTCCGCCGATATCGATCACTGTTCGCACGTCTGGATCCAGGAAATGGGCTCCCCTGGCATGACAGGTGATTTCGGTGATGCTCTTATCGCCATCAGAGATAGCGGTGCGCCCATAGCCGGTCGTCACCATGGCGTCGATATCTTCCCGTTCCAAATGGGCTTCCTTCAAGGCCTCTTCCAGGGCTCTTTCGGCGCCGATGGCCGCACCGGCGCCGGTTGGCAGGATGATTCCTGTCACCATCTGCTTTTCCCTGTCCAATATCACTACATCCGTGCTGGTCGAACCGCTGTCGATGCCAGCGAAATATCCTTTCCCCATCTTTTTTTCCCTTCTTTGCTTTCCATTCTGCTGCGTCAGATCACTTTCCATACTTTCTGCAAAGGCCTCCAATCGCGTCGATAACTGACCACTGCTTTGAATAGTATAATCTGATTCTATCTTTAAAAGAGGCACTGTCAGGTTTTGTTTAAGCTGCGCATATTCAAAACTGTAAAAATCACAAAACTTTACCGTATGATAGATGACGCCTTTTATGTCCGGGTCATTGTAAAGCTGCTTTCTGCCCGTCGGATCCATCATCCGCATGCAGGGAATCTGTCCCAGCAATTCCTGGGCATACCAGGCGAGCAACACGTCATAATCTGCCTCTTCCGGCGGCTGCGCCTCTCCCACAGAACGATTGTTGACACAGGTATCATTTTCCACAGGATAGGGCATATCCTCCTGTACCATTTCAAATAATTCGTCGCCCATACGGGCGCCCATGACAGAGATGTGAGGACCATGCGCTTTTTCCGGCGCCACAAAAGCCCTATGGAATGCCTTTTCATCAAAGGACGTCCCTTTATATTCCCCGTAAGCCTGAGCCAGCGCTTTCAGCTGTACGACGGTACATTCCCGGCTGCAGGTCCCATCGCTGTGCAGCATGTCCATCATATATAAGAAGTCCAGCTTCCCGCTGTATTCCAGCACGTCATACACGCTGCGAATGGTATCACAGCAGTTTACCAGCACCAGTTCCTTCACTTCTCCCTTCATGACAGCCTCCAATAAGGCCTTGCCAAAACCGCAGATATTCGGATGTACGGTCTGATCCGCCAGGTCAAAACCATCGGGCATCCCGTTGAGATTCGTACATTCAGCTCCCAGAGCCGTCAGAAGTTCAACAGGGGTGTATTTACATATATAATATGTCTTATTCATAATGAATTCCTTCTATTTTTCCATCTATTTTTTTCATCTATTTTTCCATCTATCCTTTCTAACCTTTTTTCTATCTCTCCCATCCTTCTTATTCCATTTATTTTTCCTCTATCATCTTCATCTCTCTTTTTTATCTTTTCCGAAGTCTACTATCATTTTATGATCTGCTACCATTTTCGGCGGCGACCTATGATCAAAAGCATTCCCTTTTCACGTTTCATTTTCCGCATGGAGCATCTCCAGAAACGCACCCAGCCTTGTCGAAGTCTGTCCCTCGCCACCGTGGCTTCTGTCACAGCCGTCTCCATCCAGAATAAGCAATGGAATGCCCTGTTCTTCAAACATTTTCTTAGCAATCTGTGCTGCTCCCAGCGTGTGTTTGCATCCCCAGTGATTAAACCATACCACTCCGTCAGCGCCGGTCTCCCTCGCATGGCGGATACCTGCTTTGATCCGTCTCGTGCCACTTCCATTTAAAACATGATAAACCATTCTCTTCGCCATCGCTTCATAAGGTTTTTCCGGATCAAAATCCACATCACAGGTCCGACTGAGCTCACATCCGACAATCTGCACCTCTTCCTTCAGGCTCAAAGCACCCCTTACGGCATCCGACCAAAACGGAATGGCGTGCATCCAGTATATTTTCTTGCCTTTTTTCGGCGGAGCCTGCTTCACATCACGCAAAAGCATATTCACATATCGTTCCTGTTGTTCACTGCCGAGAAGAATATTATTCGTCATGCCACTGTAAAGAGGCGTCACCAGATCCGAGGGCAGATAATGGTCTGCTCCCATCCTCTGGGCTTTCTGGAACTTCCTGAGCGTCCGACGGCTTCTTGTCAGGCGCTCCGTCAACGCCGATTCTTCTATCTTTTTTCCAGAGCATTTTTCAAGAAATGCAGCCAAATCCCGCAGCTGGTCCGCCACATATTTCACATTTTCCTCATTTTGCTGCATAGGGACGTCGATGGCAAAAGAAGGAACCCCGTACATTTCCGCCAGTTCCCGAAAGGTCAAAAGATTTGCGTCACAGGTCAGATTCGTGTAAACAATGCATCTTGGTTCCGGAAGGAGCCCCTTTTCCGCCGCACCGATAAATGTTTTGTGATAGCTGCAAAGGGTATCCGATATCCCTGTATTTTCTGCCTGCTGCAAAAGCGCCCCTTCCGCTTTGGAGGCGGAAAGATAACAGGAAAAGGCTTCCACATTATATGCGTGAAAGCCGACCTCCTGTATCATCTCGCAAGGAGTAAAAACGCTGACGATCACGGATTGATCTGGATGCTTCAGGGGAGCCAGCATAGTATCCATCATCAGCTTCGCCAGATAGCGGTCGGCAGGCAATAATCTCTTGTCCGGCAGGTATTTGTATTTCAGATTCTGTGCCTCCCAGCCGGTTTTCAGCAGCCTGCGGGCTCGCTCTGGGTTCGTTTCACTCCATTGATCGATATATTTGCCAAATGTCTCTATTACTTGCATGATATTTCACCTTTTCCCAATCTCGTTCTTCCTGATTTTACTCGTCCCATCCCTTGCAAACATCAACCCAGATGGTAAACGAAGAGTATTGTTCCAGTTCCTCTATCGTCAGCTCAATGGCACTGTTACTGCTTCCGCACGCAGGAAATACTGTCTGAAACCGCTTGAGAGATTCATCAAGATAAATGGTAACATTGTCATTCACCGCAAAGGGACAGACACCGCCTATGGCATGTCCGATCATCGCCTCCGTATCTGCCGGGGACATCATTTTCGCCTTTGTTCCAAACTGTGCTTTATATTTACGATTATCAATCTTAGCATCTCCGGCCGTAACAATCAGTATCGGGCTTCCATCCACCACAAAAGAAAGGGTTTTTGCGATCCTGCATGGTTCGCAGTTCAATGCCTGCGCCGCCAGTTCTACCGTCGCGCTGGATACGTCAAATTCCTGTACTCTGTCTTCCATCCCGTATTGTCTGAAATATTCTTTTACTTTATCAATCGCCATCTCAATTTCTCCTTTTGGTCTGCCTTTCCCTTCTTTTTTTGGGGGACCCTTTTACTATTTTTTCCCTTTTTGGCCTATAGGCTTTCTCTTTATACTGGCCAACATCTTTATTTTACACTTTAGCCAGTCTTTCCTCTCTTCTTGTACTAGTGACACTTTCTATTTTTTAAATTATAAAAATTATTTTCTAATTCACACAGCATATCGGAAACCTGTTATTCGGTGAATCCATCAACATTCTGTTATTCCAGTTATTCTAATTTTCCTTCCCACATCATAAAAAAGAGCGAAAGAAAACAAATATATTCTACTACTAAATGCACAAAAAAACAGTATAAATTCTTCTCCATACTATATTTAGGCGTGCCTGTTACTATTCACGGGGCAGGTGTTGATCCCTGTGAATAGATTATAGTTTCGTACTTGTAATTATAATATTTCAATAAGGCTCTATGACATTAATTCACTCTTCCGGAACAGGCCGATTCTCCAATTTTCGCATTTTGGTCTGATTTTCTTCTCCTTCTGAGCAGACTGATTTCTCCTTTTTCGCATTTTGGTCTGATTTTTCCCTTCTTCTGAACAGACTGATTTCTCCTTTTTGGCATTTTGGTCTGATTTTTTCCTTCCTCAGAGCAGACCGATTTCTCCTTTTTCGCATTTTAGTCTGATTTTTCTTCCTCAGAACAGATCCAATTTCTCAATTTAACTATTTGTCTCGTCCATTTTTTTCAATTACGGATTATTTTCATAATTCTGTCATTTTCGTCTGCTCGTGAGCTATCCCCACCCCAATGAAAAATAACGCGTGCCTGATTTAATTATTCCCGAAGCATGATGAGTGAATAATAAGCCATACATGCCAAAACTCCCAAAAAGACAATCTGACATGCATAAAGTAAAAAATACATGCCAAAACTCTTAAAAAGCGATTTGGCATGTATAAAATCATATAACTCACAAAGTTTATATCATCGTTGATAAACACATAACTTCCAATGTAACATTCGCTAATCAACCGATCTTTATAAATGACGTAATTGCAACATTTCTATACAGTCTGATAATCCAGTTATTTGCGAAACGTTACATTGGTGTATCGTCTCAATCAATGGGAAGACGAAATCGTCATTGTCCGCACTTTTGATACAACATAATACTATGTTCTATCTTCTATTATAATTAATCAGACAGCCTTTGAGGATAATCTCTCTCTCATCATCGGTCAGCTCGCCCATCGAGAGACTGAACTCGTGCAGCGCGCCGTCCTTTACCTGGTAAGCGGTAAATGTGGTGGCTTTATTCTTTACCGCTTCCCGAACATCCGGGATGAAGAGATAATCGCCGTTCGCGAATGGAAGATCTTCTCCTTTAATCAAAAATGGCAGCATACCCCAGTTAATGAGGTTGGAACGATACCGTTTTGTGGCATATTCATTGGCAATGTTTGCCCAGCCGCCAAGAACCTTCTGGCAGGAAGCCGCCTGCTCTCTGGCGGAACCGTCTCCCGGTTTCACGGCAAAGATCGTGCTGCCGACGCCAAGATTACCTTTGCCAACCTCTTCGTATTTTGTATGTATGGCATCGATGATCTCTCCCAGTTCCGGCAGGGCATCTCGCGGACATTCTCCCGCTTCGATGGCTTTCTGTGCCTTCTGCACCTCTTTGGCCCGTCCCACATAAGCCGGATCTTTTCTGGACAGGGTAAACTCTGCCAGTCCCAGCGGGTTGGAGCGGTAGGAGGATGTTTCTCCGGAAGGAATCAGTTCGTCTGTGGTCGTAACCGGGTCATGGATCTCGGAAACGACTTTGAGAATCAAATGTTCCGGCAATGGACTCATGGCCGGCCAGTCTTTGATGTTCGGCCCAAACTTGATCTCTACAGAAGGATCCGCCACGCCTTTGCTGTCAAAGATACGGTTCTCATATATCGTCTTGTCGAAGTAATATTTCTTACCCTTTATCTCCACGTCAAGGTCTGTCGCCGGGGTCAGATAACCCTTGTTGGCAGCCGTCGCCGCGATGGAACGGGCATCCATCAGAGCTACAGAAGCGATCTGGCCATTCTGCAGCTTGGAGCCTTCACGGTTCGGGAAGTTTCTTGTCGAATGACGGATGCTCAGGCTGTTATTCGATGGGGTGTCGCCTGCGCCGAAACACGGGCCGCAGAAGGCAGTCTTCACGATCGCGCCGGAAGCCATCAGGTCCGCCGCCGCGCCATTTCTTACTAATTCCATGAAAATCGGCGTGCTGGCAGGATATACGCTCAAAGTAAACTCATCCGGGCCGATGGAGCGTCCTTTCAGGATATCGGCCGCGGCACAGAGATTCTCGAATCCACCGCCGGCACATCCGGCGATGATGCCCTGTTCTACGTATAATTTTCCATCATGTACTTTATCGCGAAGGTTGAAATCCACCTGTCCATCGAGGCTTACCTGAGCCTTCTTCTCACAATCGGCCAGAATATCCATCAGATTATCATTGAGTTCATCAATCGTATACGTATTACTCGGGTGGAACGGCAGGGCGATCATCGGGCGGATCTTACTGAGGTCAATCTTGATCATACCATCGTAATAAGCCACTTTTGCCGGAGCCAGTTCTTTATAATCGTCTTCTCTGCCGTGGACCTCATAAAACTCACGAATCGTATCATCGGTCTTCCAGATAGAAGACAGACAGGTCGTCTCTGTGGTCATCACGTCGATGCCGATACGGAAATCCGCACTAAGAGATGCCACACCAGGGCCGACAAACTCCATCACCTTATTATTCACATAACCATTTTTAAATACAGCGCCGATAATCGCCAGCGCCACATCCTGCGGGCCGACTCCCGGTATCGGCGCGCCGGTCAGATACACGCCGATCACGCCCGGCATGTTGATATCGTAGGTCTGATTCAGCAGCTGTTTTACCAGTTCCGGACCGCCCTCGCCCATAGCCATCGTTCCCAAAGCTCCATAACGGGTGTGGGAATCGGAACCAAGAATCATGCTTCCGCCACAAGCCAGCATTTCTCTGGCAAACTGATGAATGACTGCCTGATGAGGCGGAACATAGATTCCGCTATATTTCTTCGCGCAGGTCAGTCCAAACATATGATCGTCTTCATTGATCGTGCCGCCAACGGCGCAAAGGCTGTTGTGACAGTTTGTCAGCACGTAGGGCATCGGAAACTTCTCTAAACCGGATGCCCTGGCCGTCTGGATAATACCTACGTATGTAATATCATGAGAGGTCAGCTTGTCAAAGCGAATCCTCAACTTTTCCATATTATCAGAGGTGTTATGGGCCTTCAAAATGCCATAGGCAATAGTTCCCTTTGCCGCCTCTTCTTTCGAAGGTGCTTTATCTGCTAAAGATGCGGCCAGCTGCTGAACGCCCTTCGGGGTGTCCTCGATAATTTCCGTGCCGTTTACCAGATATGCACCATTATTTAATAATTCTATCATTTTCGTCCTCCTGTTTGGCCTACAGTATATCTCATGCCTGCTTCGCAGGCACCACATCATGTTACAGCGACGCTTCTATTCTACCATATGAATATGAAGGATGACAAGAATCATCCGTCAAAATATTTCATTTTTGCATCAGACTTTCGTTTATTAAGTTATGAAAGAAATCCATTTAACGATTCAAAAACGTTTCAGCGTTTTTATAAAAAGAATGCGCATTGGCGCATTCTCACGCCGAGTGCGGTCGTAATAAGCGACATAATTCTTATCACGCGAATGCGCATCCATAGCGGAGCGTTTTTGTTTTATCGGAACAAAGTTTCTGATAAAACAAAAAAGCGGAAACCAGCCCCGCTTTTTTCGAATTCACTTTTAATATATCTACATCAGGCCTGCTCCAGAATCAGACCGGAACGATACGCGTGGAGCAGATCCTCAAGATCTTGAATCTTTTCCTTGATCTTATTTCCGTTTTCCGTATCCCGGATTCTTTCCCGCTGTCTCGAATACTCGGTGATGACCGTATCGGAATAGACATCACTCTCATTTTCAATGACATCCTCGGTCGAGGTGAACGTGCCATGAGAAACGAGACGCAGACCATAAGAGTTGTAAATCAATGTGTAGCCGGCAATTCCCGTAGTTTTACGGTAGGCACGGGAAAAACCGCCGTCGATGATCATAACCTTGCCATTACATTTTACCGGAGACTCGCCCTGTACCGTTTTCACCGGCATATGCCCGCTGATGATATGGGAAGTTTCCGTATCCATCCCAAAGTTCTCCAGGATACGGTTAGCCACCTCGTCCTGCTCGATCAGTTTATAATAATAATCCTTCTTTTCCTCCTGAATGGCCTTATCATCGATAAAATAGCGCTCAAAGGTCGCCATTTTTTCCTTGCCATAGACCGGAGAGTTCTCGTTGGACCAGATATACCACATGATATCCTTGCCGTATGCGTGTTCTTCTTCGTTCTCCTGCTCATAGTAACCTTTTCTCGCATAGTATTCCAGAACGTCATACAAGGCTTTTCCCTCATACTGCTTATCTCCGATCCATACCTTACGGAAATGACCGGTCTCATCCAGCGGAATGCACCCATGGTATAGCAGATTCGAATTATATTTCAGATACAGGCTGCCCTTATTGAAGAGAAAACGAACGTGTTTCTGCAATTTGTCACAGTTGCGGAACTTCAAGCGCAGGCCCCGCATCAGCTCTTCTTCTTCCGGAGAAAGCCGGTATGGGTCTGCCGGGTCGATGGTCGGGAAAGATGTATCCAGCAGTTCATAAGTCTTACCTTCAATCTCGATGGTTCCCTTTTCAAAATCAATCTTGTGAAGCAGTCTCCGACTATCCATGTTAAATTCCGGACGGCGGGCAATCACCTGGCCTTCCAGCTTAAACTGAATAATGGCGATGGCTTTATGCATCTTCTTATTGATCTCCACCTCACTGGGATTGGCCCCTTCGTCAGAATGTACGTCGAAACAATCACAGGAATCATCGGCATAAGTCTTGATCGCAAACCCTGCCAATGGCACAAGGTTAATCCCGTATCCATCTTCGAGCACATCCAGATTATTGTAGCGGGCAGACAGGCGGATGACATTGGCGATGCAGGCTTCATGGCCGGACGCCGCTCCCATCCACACCACGTCATGATTCCCCCACTGGAAATCCACACTGTCCATGGTCATCAGGTGATCCATGATGATATGGGGACCCGGTCCTCTGTCAAAAACATCACCGATCACATGCAGTCTGGTGACAACCAGCGTCTGTATCGTCTGGGAAATAGCGACAATAAATTCCTTCGCGCGGTTAATGCGGATGATGGTATCAAAAATCTCGTTGTAATATTCTTCCTTTTGCACTACCCGGTTGTTCTCGCTGAGCAGTTCTTCCAGAATATAGGCAAAATCCGCGGGGAAGCTTTTCCTTACTTTGGAGCGGGTATACTTGGCGGAGCTCTCCTTGCACACCATAATCAGTCGATGCAGGGAAACCTTATACCAGTCTGTGAGGTCCTCACCGGATAATTCCAGTTTCATCCGTTCTACCTTTTCCTCAGGATAATAAATGAGCGCAGCCAGGCTTTTCTTATCTCTGGTACTTAAAGTATTGCCAAATGCATCCTCGATCTTATTGCGAATCGCCCCGGAGCCATTCCGCAGAATATGTAAAAACTGCTCATATTCTCCGTGGAGATCTGACACGAAATGCTCTGTCTCCTTGGGGAGATTCAGCATCGCCTCCAGGTTAATGATCTCGGTCGACGCACTGGCGATGGTCGGATACTGGGTTGCCAGACTTTCCAGATATTTGAAATTTAAACTTTCCATTCTTCGTGATATATCCTCCTTCTTCTTATCACAAATCATTGATATTCCTGGTAAAAGTCCAATATATAAAAATAAGACTTCTAACCTCCTATCACAACTTCCTTTTCAATCACCCTTTATTATGTTCACTTCATTTCATTCGTAAATCATCAGTCAGCCTATCCGCATAGTCGTGGGCAAATGGGCATATACAACTTGCACAATAAAAACCGTAAACATCCATACACATAGCCGTGAACAGATGCCATCGCCATCAAGATAGGAGAAGCAACGGTATCATATTCGATGCCACCTTCATTTCTATGCCATCTTCATCACAGAACAAAGAGTACTCAAGCCTTCCCCAACTGATAATCCTTATTCTGCTGCAGCTGCAGGTACTGGCGCATCTCGATAATTGGCGCGCCGTTATTGCGGATGTAATCCTCCGTGATGATCACTCTGCCGATATTATCATCCTTGGGAATCTCATACATGATATCCAGCATAAATTCCTCAATGATCGCACGCAACGCCCGCGCGCCGGTATTTTTCTCCAAGGCCTTTTCCGCAATGGCCCGCAGCGCGCCATCTTCAAACTGCAGGTCCACCTCGTCTAATGCCAAAAGTTTCTGATACTGTTTTAAAATGGCATTCTTTGGCTCTTTCAGAATATCAACAAGCATGTCCGTTGTCAATGATTCGAAAGTGCACATAATTGGCAATCGGCCAATAAATTCCGGTACCATGCCAAATTTGCGTAAATCTTCTATAGTAACATACTGTAATATATTTCTGTCCTGGTCATATTTATCCTTGAGCTCAGCCGAAAACCCGATGGAAGCTTTTTTGGTCAGGCGTTCCCTGATGATATTTTCCAGGTCCGGAAAAGCACAGCCACAGATAACTACTATATTTCTCGTATTCATCAT
>JAJQDO010000086.1:13792-20391 GCA_021202175.1 Clostridiales bacterium
ACTGCCACCTCGCTGCCCTCTAAGAGCCTGAGCAGAGACTGCTGTATGGATTCTCCGCTGACATCCCGGCTGGTCGTGTTTCTCATATTCGCGATCTTATCAATCTCATCGATGAAAATAATCCCGGTCTCCGCTTTTTCCACATCATTATCCGCATTGGCAAGCAGCTTGGAAAGCACGCTTTCCACATCATCTCCTATATAACCGGCCTCTGTCAGGGAGGTAGCATCACAGATTGCCAAAGGCACATTCAGCAGTCTGGCCAGAGTCCGAACAAGATGCGTCTTGCCGCTTCCCGTCGGCCCGATCATCAGCATGTTGGATTTATCGATTTCAATCTCATCCATAGTATTCGTGATGACTCTCTTATAATGATTATACACAGCAACGGACATAATCTTCTTCGCACGGTCCTGCCCGATCACATAATCATCAAGCTGCGCCTTAATCTGATGAGGCGCGGGAATATTTTTCATGGACAGCGTCGGCTCTTCTTCTTTCTCCTTCTTTTTTTTCTTTTTTGCTTTTTTGGTTTTCGGTTTCGGAGAATTTAACCCATTCAACCCGTTGGTCATCAGATCTGCCAGATTCATATTTTTCAATTTGTCATAGTCCATGTTCGTCAGATCCAGGAACTGAATGCCATTATTGTTTCCCATACTGCTCCCAAAGGTGTCAAACGATTTCTGCATACAATCGGAACATATGCTCATATTATTGGGCATATGGATGAGCTTTGCCCCCTGGGATTCTGTCCGGTGGCACATGCAGCAATATTTTTCTGCATTTTTAGGTGACTTGTCATCTGGAATATCCACGTCCGTGACTTCATCGTCTTCCTCTTCGTCATCATCCTCCTCTTCGTCAGAATCCACATCATAATCCTCGTCATCATAATCCATCTCACAGTTGCCAAACTTCATATCATCCGACTCATAAACCGGATTCATATCTTTTTTTCTCATTAATCACTGCTCCTGTCTTTTTATTGATTCATTCATCGAAATGCCTGTTTTTCATGCATCATGGCAGTGTAAAATCCACAGGGCACGAATAGCTCGTATCTTCATGGCTGCTATCTATATCATCCCGCATATTTCTCAGGATAGACTCTCCCAAAATCAAGTCCTCCGGCGTGGTTATCTTTATGTTATTATAGCTTCCCATGGTCATCTTCACCCGGCGGGTTCCGTACTTTTCCATCACCATGGCGTCATCGGTCATGTTCCTGTCTCCGGCTTCTGTCATCTGGCGATAGACTTCCCGGATCTCTGTCCAGACAAAACACTGCGGCGTCTGCATCTGCCACATAAGCTTTCGGTCCGGCGTGGATACGGCATACTGCTCTTCATCGACAATCTTAATGGTGTCCTTCACCGACACGGCCATGACGCAAGCTTTATAGCGAATCACCTCTTCGATACACTTTCGAATCAGTTCCGGTGTGATAAAAGCCCGTGCTCCGTCATGAATCAGCACATAAATATCCGGATCAGACTCCGCTTCCCCAGCGCAGAGTCCGTGATATACCGATTCATATCGTTCCTGACCGCCGCGGACGATTTTGGAAATCTTGCGGTATCCATATTTGGACACGATCTCTTTTTGGGCAAAAGGAATCTCGTCTTCTCCCGTCACCAGAATCACCTCATCCACATCACTGGCTTCAAAGGCATCCAGCGTGTAGGCGATCAGCGGTTTCCCCAGCAATTCCAGATATTGTTTTTGCACTTTCGCGTGCATACGGCTGCCTTTTCCAGCGGCCAGCACGATCGCAACGATTTTCATTTTCATAACTCATCCTGATTCTGTTACCGTATTCCCGTCATTTTTTCACCCAAGACTATCTATCCACTAAGATTATACGGTTATCCTCTGTTTTCTGTCTATTTCCATATTTTCCATCTTCTTTGGTTATATACTGTCATCTCGGACTATTGTACTCATTAACGCGTACCGATTTTCAGGTTTGGCACGGCATTTAAGTCCCATCCGTCCCGGACGCCCTTCTTATATTCGTAATATCCTGCCACCCCGATCATGGCAGCATTATCCGTACAATAGACCGGCGATGGATGATAAAAAGTCAGTCTGTTTTTCCGGCAGGCACTGCGCATCTGTTCCCTGAGAGAGCTGTTGGACGCCACCCCGCCGGCTATGGCCACCTTATCGATTCCATGTTTTCTGGCCGCGGCAATCGTATGCTCTGTCAGCACGTCCACAACGGCCTGCTGGAAAGAAGCCGCCACATCCGCGCGGTTCACTTCGATGCCCTTCATCTCACACTGATTGAGGTAATTTAACACGGAAGATTTCAAACCGCTGAAGCTGAAATCCTCCGGCGAATCCGCAATCTTTGCCCGGGGAAAGGTGATGGCATTTTTATCACCTTCTCTGGCCAGTTTATCAATTTTGGGGCCACCCGGATATCCCAGTCCGATGGCTCTGGCCACCTTGTCAAACGCTTCTCCGGCGGCGTCATCTCTCGTTCTGCCGACAATCTCATACTCGCCGTAATCCCGCACGATCACCAGATGGGAATGGCCTCCTGATGCCACCATACATAGAAATGGCGGTTCCAGTTCCTTGTGTTCAATATAGTTGGCACTGATGTGCCCTTCAATATGATGCACGCCGATCAACGGTTTTTTCGCCGCATAGGCGATGGCCTTCGCTTCCGCCACGCCCACCAGCAATGCCCCGACCAGTCCAGGGCCATAGGTCACGGCCACCGCGTCGATATCCGCCAAAGTCACCTCCGCTTCCTCAAGAGCCGCGAGGATGACCGGATTTATCTTCTCGATATGTTTTCTTGAAGCGATCTCCGGCACAACGCCGCCAAACTTCGTGTGCAGCTGAATCTGTGTGTAAATAATGTTGGATAAAATCTCCCTTCCATTCTTCACGACAGCCGCTGCCGTCTCATCACAGGAAGTCTCAATCGCCAGGATCAGCACATCCTGATTGGTCTGTTCCATTCTATCACTTCCCTCTTATATCTCTATTATCTATATTCATGACTTCGTCAAGATTCTGTTCCCTGTTCGTCTTCAAAGGCCAAAGTGACACTCATCCCGTCACTGCCAGCCTTCGTCTGTGGAAAAATCTTCTGTGCTCTCGGAAGGAATCCTTCCGGATATACCAGAGACGGACTGTAATGGGTCAGCCACAGTTCCTTTACATGAGCATCTCTTGCCAGCTTCGCCGCCTCATAAAAGGTCATATGTTTATATTCTATCGCTTTATCCTGTTTTTCCGGTTCACCATACATGCCTTCGCAGATAAACAGATCCGAATCCATGGCATGCGTCACAATGGACGCAGTCGGGCGCGTGTCCGTCGTATAAGTACATTTAATGCCTTTCCTTGCCGGTCCCATAACCAGATCACTGGTCAATGTACGATCCGGCAGCTCTATCGTCTCGCCTTTTTGCAGGCGATTCCAATACTTCATCTCCACATGGTTGGTTTTCGCTTTCTCCACGTCGAACTTTCCGGCCCGGTCAATCTCAATCGTATAACCATAGCATACCACATTATGGTTCACCCGAAAAGCCCGCAGGCGATATCCGGGGAATTCTATCGTCTCTGATTTTTCCCGAAGTTCCCGGAACTCAATGGGAAAAGGCAGGTCCGGCGCGATCACGCGCAGGGAATTCACCGCCCGCTCCAGCCCTTTGGGTCCGATCATCAACAACGGTTCGGTGCGTTGGGCGTTCCCCAGGGTCAGAAGCAATCCCGGTAATCCGCTGATATGGTCCGCATGATAGTGGGTAAAGCAGATTACATCAATCGGTTTGAAGCTCCACCCTTTTTCCTTGATCCCCACCTGCGTCCCTTCTCCGCAGTCTATAAGAATACTTTTTCCGTTATATCTTGCCATCAATGAAGTCAGTTTGCGGTATGGCAGGGGCATCATGCCTCCGCAGCCGAGCAAACATAGTTCAAGCATACATTTTCCTCTCTTTTCTATATATCTATAATTATATCCACTCTGTCACTTCCGAGACTTCCACCGGAATCTGAAAATGCTCTGTCAGCTTATCATAACAGGATTCACAAAGAACAAACCGATGTATCTCTCCATCTTTTTTTGAGAAATACCCCCATTCTTTGCGAATCTCCAGATAATCTTCTCTTTTTGCCGCCGGTTCCAGGATGATTTCCTTCCCGCAACTATTACAATACCATTTTTGTTCCTTTTTTTCCATAGTGAACCTCCCATCGTCAAAAACTTTTCTCCCGAGACATATTATAGATGATACCGACAGAAAAATCTTTGGTAATTATTAGGTTACTGCTCGCGCATAGCTGCGGACAGCAACATTATTGGCAGGCACCCCATGTCATGATACAGGCATCCTCCCGCGGCTTCTCATAATAATTCTTTCTCACATCGATTCTTTTACATCAGGCATTCTCATACAAAGTGATGGCTGCCAGATTGGAAACACGGACTTCCAAAAATATTCGGGTAATCTTTCTTCTTTGGGCCAATTCCAGCAATCGCTCCAGAAGCTTTTCCCCGATTCCCTTTCTCCGCCATGCCGGACTGACTGCAACGTTAATGATATCGGCCTCATCCAAGACAGACTTTATACCGATATATCCAACAATCGTCGTTTCCTGCCTGGCCACGAGATTCACATACCCATCTGTACGAAACATATCCATGATACTGCTTTCCGACCAGGGAACAGAAAAGCATTGCTGCAGCAATGCCTGCACTTCTTTGCAGTCCTGCTCCGTCATATATTCTATCGCAATCATATTCATCCCTCATTTACCGAGCGGTTTCACATCCTGCATCCTGCCGTCGCATGACCGGTATTATTATTCTTGTTGCCGAGCTTTCTGCTTTGCTTCCAGTTCTCGTTCCGCCTGGGATTTGCGAAGATACACCGGAACGTGTTCCGACGCGGATTCCAGCTTATTCTCTCTGATATAATCAAATGCTCTGGCTCCCACGGCACCTGCCCTCTGCCGATTCAGGTGCGGTGGCGCAAAGCGATAGCTGCCCTGCATCTGTTCCTCTATCATCTTTCGATATACCGGAACACCGTCCCCCAAAAAGATGACCTCTCGGCTCTGCTCATTACATTTCGCGAGAATCTCCGTCACAGGACAAGCCATCTGCGGAACCAGTACTTTAAATACGTCACCCTCAAAAGTATAGAGACCAGTATATACCTGCTGTCTGCGGGCATCCATCATCGGGCAAATCACAGCGTCGGTCCCATACAGATTATAAGCGATGCCTTCCAATGTCGGGACGGAAACCAGCGGCTTATCCAGGGCAAGCCCCAATCCCTTTGCCGTCGCCGAGCCGATGCGCAGGCCGGTGAAAGATCCAGGGCCGGACGCCACGGCGATGGCATCAATCTCTTTCAGATCCAATTCCGTCATTTTGACAATCTCATCCATCATAGGAAGCAGTGTCTGAGAATGAGTCTTTTTATAGTTTAACGTATATTCCGCCACCAGCTGTTCTTCTTCCATGATGGCCACGGAAGCCACCAGTCCGGAGCTATCGAATGCCAGTATCTTCATCGAATTCCTCCTCTCCCGCTGCCTGACGCACCTTGCTGTCTTATGGTGATCAGGCGATAATCAAATCCTTTGTCCAAATCCTTCTCGATGGTAATCTCCACCCGTTCTGGAGGCAATATCTCTGAAATCCGATTCGCCCACTCGATAAAGCACACACCCTCGCCTTCCACATAATCATCAAAGCCCACTTCATACATTTCATCCACATCAAGAATCCGATATACATCAAAATGGTAAAAAGGCAAACGGCCCTCCTCATATTCCTGCAGGATGGTAAAGGTCGGGCTGGTCACCGGTTCCTCAATGCCCAGACCCCTCGCGAATCCCTGGGTAAAAACCGTCTTTCCAACACCAAGGTCGCCATAAAGGCAATAAACCTGTCCAACCTTCGCCTCCCTGCCGCATTTTTCGCCAAAAGCACGGGTATCTTCTGTGCTGAAGCTTTCTATTTTCATATTTCCAACCTTTTTATCCTAAAAATCTATGTTTTATTTCTTCGATCTGTTTTCTTTGATAAATGCATTGATCTCTTCCGCACGGCTTCCCATGGCTTCCGTCGGAATCAAAAATGCATTATTTCTTCCTGTATACAGAACAGTCACAGACTTTAAAAACATGCATTTGTTAATCTTGCTCCATTCCTGGTCAACTGCGCTGTCCCCCAACTCCAGGTGCAGACCCCATTCATCGAACATATAATAAAATGTGTTCGCATACGCCTCATTATCTCGTATCGTTTTCCGTCCTCTGCTCCATGTGGAATAAGGTAAAGCAAAAAAAACAATCACAACGACAGCGATGGCATACCATAGGCTGCCGTCCTGCCGCACGATGGTCATAATCGGCCAGATGATTGCCACGATCATGGCTATAATCATGATGGGCTGGCGATAATTATGCGCGAAAAGAAATGCAATCATTTCTTTTTCACCGATTTTGGCGGTGACATAATAATTCCTGCCCTCCGGGTCTCTCATATGTTCTTTTTTCCTGCTGCCCGTACCACCAGAAATACTTTCTGCTTCCTCCGTTCCTTCCACATCGGCAAC
>JAJQDO010000086.1:20401-27188 GCA_021202175.1 Clostridiales bacterium
CTCCAACGGTCTTTTCCTCGTCGTAATTGCCGCCAGCCACTTTGGGTCTCTCCAGATCCGCCAGGTTCATTTTGCTGATTTTTTCAAAATCCTTCATAATAATCTCCATTCCATCGCCCTTATCGCGACAAAAGCAGTAACGATATTGCCATATTTATAATTAGTGAACGACAAATTATTTTTGTCGTTCACTATAAATCATTTTCTTATCTTCATCGACAGCTGAATCCGCTTTTTCTTTAAATCAACGGAAAGGACCTGCACGTCCACCACATCACCGACACTGACGACTTCCAGCGGATGTTTGATATACCGGTCCGACATCTGGGAAATGTGTACCAGTACATACTGGTGCAACCCGATCTCCACAAATGCACCAAAATCAATCACATTGAGGACATTTCCTTTGATCACCATCCCTTCTTTCAGGTCCTTCATCTCCAGAACATCCGTCCGTAAGACAGGCTTTGGCATGTCGTTTCGCGGGTCTCTGCCCGGTTTCTCCAGCTCATCGATGATGTCCTGGAGTGTCAGAGCGCCAATCTCCAATTCTTCTGCCAGCCCATTTACATCCAGAATCCGTTTTTTCAGATGAACCGCTCCTTTTGCGGCCAGTTCTTCCTTCTCATATCCCATACGGGACAGCAGCTTCTCCGCCGCCGCATAAGATTCCGGATGCACGCCGGTATTATCCAGAGGATTAACACCGTCGGATATCCGCAAAAATCCAGCGCACTGCAGAAACGCTTTCGGCCCGAGCTTGGAAACCTTTTTCAGCTCTTCTCTGGAGTGAAATACGCCGTTTGCCTCCCGGTAGGCCACAATATTTTTAGCCACCGTCTTGCTGACGCCGGAAATATACGACAACAAGGAGACGGACGCCGTATTCAGATCAACGCCAACTTTATTCACACAATCTTCCACGACGCCGTGGAGTGTCTCTTCCAATTTTTTCTGATTCATATCGTGCTGGTACTGACCCACACCGATCGCCTTCGGCTCAATCTTGACCAGCTCGGCCAGAGGATCTTGCAGCCGTCTGGCAATGGATGTGGCGCTTCGCTGTCCCACATCAAATTCCGGGAATTCTTCCGTAGCCAGCTTGCTGGCCGAATAAACAGAAGCGCCCGCCTCATTGACGATCACGTAGGATACCTTCTCCGGTATCTCCTTGATCAGCTCCGTAATCACTTGTTCCGACTCTCTCGAAGCCGTCCCATTGCCCACGCTAATCAGCGTAATATGGTACTTTTTGATCAGCCGATGCACGGTTCGTTTCGCCTCATCCACCTTAAACTGAGGTGCTGTCGGATAAACGACCACGGTGTCCAAAACCTTGCCGGTAGGATCCACCACGGCAAGCTTGCACCCAGTACGAAAGGCCGGATCCCATCCCAGAACCGTCTGTCCCTTGATCGGCGGCTGCATGAGAAGCTGCTTCAGATTCTTCCCAAATACCGTGATGGCTCCGCTCTGCGCGGTCTCCGTCAATTCATTGCGGATATCCCGCTCGATGGCCGGCGCGATCAGACGGGTGTAACCGTCTATGATGGCTTCCTTCAGCACCCGGCCCGTCGAACTGTCCGCATCTTGGATCATCGTCTTACAGAGCGCGTGCTCGATCTGCGGCGCCGGCGCGTCCACCTTGACGGTAAGATATTTCTCTTTCTCACCCCGGTTCACCGCCAAAACACGGTGTCCCGTCATCTTGGAAAGCGGCTCTCGGAAATCATAATACATCTCATAGACCGATTCCGCTTTCTCATCCTTCGCCTTGACTGCCAGATAGCCTTCCCGCATCGTCCACTCCCGGATACTTTTACGATAATCCGACCGGTCCGCCACCGTCTCCGCGATGATATCTTTCGCCCCGGCTATGGCGTCATCTATCGTCTCCACACCTTTTTCCGCATCCACAAAAGCGCGCGCTTCCTCTTCCACCGATTTCTCCGTCTGCTGAAGAAGGATGATATTGGCAAGGGGTTCCAACCCTTTTTCCTTCGCCATCATGGCGCGGGTACGCTTTTTGGGCCGATAAGGCCGGTAAAGATCGTCCACAGCCACCAGGGTTGTCGCTGCCAGAATCATGTTTTCAAGCTCCTTTGTCAGCTTGCCCTGCTCCTCAATGGCGTGGATGACCTGTGTTTTCTTCTCTTCCAGATTTCTAAGATACTGCAGTCTCTCGTAAAGATTTCGAAGCACTTCGTCATTCAGCGCTCCCGTCTTTTCCTTGCGATACCTTGCAATAAACGGGATGGTATTTCCCTCATCAATCAATGTGACAGCTGCCTGGGCCTGTTCTTCTCTGATCTGCAGTTCCCCGGCAAGTTCTTTAATGATATCCATAATTCTAGTCCCTTATCTCTCTATCATCTGCTGCAATCATTCAAGCTATGTTATGCCATGGCTTGCTCCTTGCCCTCATATCCACTCGTTCTTTACGATGTCATGGTTTGCGCTATATATTTTGATGGCTTACGCCATATCCTATGAGGCTTCCCCCGCCGGCGTCTTTGCCGTAATATAACGCAAGTACGCGTTCATAAAGGGATCCAGATTGCCGTCAAGCACGCTCTGGGCATTTCCGATCTCCTCGTTGGTCCTGTGGTCCTTCACCATCGTATACGGCTGCAGAACATAAGAGCGAATCTGATTACCCCAGGCGTTATCAGTCACCTCACCGCGGATATCTGATAATTTTTCCCGGTTCTCCTGTTCTTTGATCAGATAGAGCTTCGCCTTCAGCATCTGCATGGCTTTGTCCTTATTCTTATGCTGAGACCGCTCATTCTGACACTGCACCACCACACCCGTCGGAATGTGAGTGATACGAATCGCCGAATCGGTCTTATTGATGTGCTGTCCGCCGGCTCCGCTGGAACGGTACGTATCAATCCGTATATCTTCATCCGCGATATCGACCAACAGGTCTTCCTCGATATCCGGCATGACGTCACAGGAAGCAAAGGATGTCTGACGCTTTCCCGCCGCGTTAAATGGTGAAATGCGAACCAGACGATGGACCCCCTTCTCTGATTTCAGATAACCAAAGGCATTCTCCCCACTCACTTCGAAAGTAATCGATTTAATCCCAGCTTCATCTCCATCCAGGAAATCCAGGACTTCTGTCTTATATCCATGACTCTCCGCCCATTTGGTATACATACGGTACAACATGCCTGCCCAGTCGCAGGACTCCGTCCCGCCGGCACCGGCGTGGAGAGTGACGATGGCATTATTCTCATCATACTCACCTGAAAGTAGCGTCTGAATCCGCATCTTCTCAAAAGAATCGGTAAATTCCTGCAGCATCTCCTCAATCTCCGGAATCAGACTGGCGTCATTTTCTTCATTTCCCATCTCAATCATTGTCGCAATGTCATCCAAAGCCGTCTCGAGCTGTGTATAATCTTCCACCGCGTCCTTCAGACCCTTCAGTTGCTTCGTAATCTCCTGGGCCTTCGCGGGATCCGACCAGAAATCCGGCTCCTCCATCTTGGGCTCCAATTCCTCGATCATCGCCCTCTTCTTGTCAAGCTCCAGGGAAAGCTCCAGCTCTTTCATCGGCTCTTTGTATTGATTTACTGTAAATTTATATTGATCTAATTCTACCAATTTCCAGGTTCCTTTCTACTTTTCTTTCTTTGTTTGTTTCAATCCACGTCCGGTATTATTATAAGAGTGCGACGTATATGCTTCCATTACCGTTGAACTGCTACATCCATCATATTCTGCAATCCTTCATCGGCCAACTTTAATCTGATGGCAAAAGGGGCGCTGCATTGCAACGCTCCTTTACTATGCTCCCTCATTATGATTATCGCTGTTTGTCATGATTATCGTCATCTCCGTCTGCGATCAATTCGCATATCTTCCACAGCACTGTTTATATTTCTTGCCGCTGCCGCAAGGGCACGGAGAATTCCGGCCGATCTTCGCCTCTTTTCTCTTATACGGACCTTTTGCCACCGTCTCGTCTTTGTTCGTGCCTGTCGCCTTGGCCACCTGTTCTCTTTCTACCTTCTGCTGAATCTGGACATGCATGAGAGCGCTGACGGTGTCATGACGAATGTTCTTCGTCATCTCCTCAAACATATCATACCCTATAAACTTATATTGCACAACCGGATCTTTCTGTCCATAAGCCTGCAGGCCGATACTCTGGCGAAGCTGATCCATATCATCGATATGATTCATCCACTTACTGTCGATGACCTTCAGCAAGATAACACGCTCTACCTCACGGATGCCCTCTTTATAAGCCTTCAATGCCTCTTCGGACATCGCTTCCTCGCCATCAAGTTCCGCATGGCTCTTCGCGAACTCTTCAAATTCCGCCTCTTTGGCATGATAGAGTTCCATCGCCTCTTCCTGGAGACGTTCGATCACAGCGTCGGCATCCTCCTTCTTCTCCTCTTCCTCTGTCAGCTGAATCGGCTGCAACGGAATCTTGCGGCGAAGCGTCTCGTTCAGCTCCTTCATATTCCACTCGCTCGGAGGCGTCTCGCCCGCGATCATGCTCACATCATCCTTGACCGTGTCCTTGATCATGCGATAAATCACATCCCGCATACTCTCTCCGTCAAGCACGCGCCGTCTCTCTTCGTAGATGACTTCCCTCTGATCGTTATTCACCTGGTCATAATCTAACAGATTCTTACGGATACCAAAGTTATTATTCTCAATCTTTTTCTGCGCTTTTTCAATCTGCTTGGTAATCGTCTTGTGGTGAATCTCCTCCCCTTCCGGAATACCCAGCGCTTTATAGACATCCATCATCCGTTCTGAACCGAACAGACGCATCAGGTCATCTTCCAGAGACAGGAAGAACTTGGACTCACCGGGGTCACCCTGACGACCGGAACGACCGCGGAGCTGATTATCGATACGACGGCTCTCATGGCGTTCTGTTCCGATAATCTTTAACCCGCTGAGCTCCGATACTCCTTCACCAAGCTTAATATCGGTACCACGACCGGCCATGTTCGTGGCGATGGTCACGGCATCCCGTTCCCCGGCATGGGAGATAATCTCTGCCTCCAGTTCATGGAACTTGGCATTCAGGACGTTGTGCTTGATTCCCTGTTTGGAAAGCAACCGGCTGATCTCTTCGGACGCATCGATATTGATGGTGCCGACCAGGACCGGCTGTCCCTTCTCATGGGCTTCCACAATCTCATGAATCACCGCGTCCAGTTTCTCCTTCTTGGTCATATAGATGGAATCATCCTTATCTACACGAATCATCGGCATGTTGGTCGGGATCTCCACAACATCCATGCCGTAAATATCCATGAACTCCTTATCCTCCGTCATGGCGGTACCAGTCATACCGGCCTTCTTTTTATATTTATTAAAGAAGTTCTGGAAAGTAATAGTGGCCAATGTCTTGGACTCTCTCTTTACCTTCACATGCTCTTTGGCCTCAATCGCCTGATGGAGGCCATCAGAATACCGGCGTCCCGGCATGATACGGCCAGTAAATTCATCCACGATAAGAACTTCATTATCTTTCACCACATAATCCTGATCACGGAACATGAGATTATGCGCCCGCAGAGCAAGAATAACATTATGCTGAATCTCCAGATTCTCCGGATCAGCCAGATTCTCAATATGGAAGAACTGCTCCACCTTCCGCACGCCTTCCTGGGTGAGCATCACGTGCTTCTCCTTTTCATTGACCAGGAAATCTCCGTCCTCCTCGATATCGATACCCATAATGGCATCCATCTTGGACAGTTCCCCATCGGAAGTACCTCTCTGCATCTGACGCGCGAGCACATCACAGGCTTTATATAAATCCGTGGACTTCCCGCTCTGTCCGGAAATGATCAGCGGCGTTCTGGCTTCATCGATGAGCACGGAGTCCACCTCGTCCACGATGGCATAGTGCAGTTCTCTCTGCACCAGGTCTTCCTTATAGATGACCATGTTATCACGAAGATAATCAAATCCCAACTCGTTATTTGTAATGTAAGTGATATCGCAGTTATAAGCAGCCTGCCGCTCCTTATTATCATAGCTGTTGAGGATGACGCCGACCTTGAGTCCGAGAAATTCATGAACCTGTCCCATCCACTCGGCATCACGCTTCGCCAGATAGTCATTGACCGTCACGATGTGGACGCCTTTTCCTTCCAGTGCGTTGAGATAAGCCGGAAGAGTGGCTACCAGCGTCTTTCCTTCACCGGTCTTCATCTCCGCGATCCTTCCCTGATGCAGAATGATGCCGCCCATCAACTGTACGCGATAATGTTTCAGATGAATGGTCCTGTCTGCCGCCTCTCTCACAACGGCAAAGGCCTCCACCAACAGATCGTCCAGCGTTTCTCCATTCGCCAGGCGTTCCTTAAACTCTGTCGTCTTCGCGCGCAGTTCCTCGTCGGAAAGAGCCTGCATCGATTCATCCAGCGCTTCTATCTTATCTACCAGCTTGGTAATTCTTTTGATTTCTCTGGCACTCTTATTGCCAAAAAATATATCTGTAACTCCCATAAAGACCTCCTGTAGGGCGAAATAGTGCATAAAAATCTAAACATACAAAGTTTATTGTAGCATTGATAAACGTGCATTTCAACCCGGGAAATCTTTAAAAATTCTTTCATATGATATATTTTAACTCCTATGCACGAGTTGCCGTCCACAGCGAAGCGTTATCTATTTTATCAGGAACAAAGTTTCCCAAACGAAAAACTTCACAACGGGAAACAGAGTCTTGCCCTGACAAATAAAAGGGGCTGTCGGAAAATACCGATTTTAAGCCCCTCCTATTTTGAAACTTCCA
>JAJQDO010000004.1 GCA_021202175.1 Clostridiales bacterium
GGCTAGACCAGGCCTGGTAGAATCACAGATCCTTCGGGAATGTTGAGAATATGCCAATGTGACGGCGGTCATCAGCATTCAGAGTATCGGCGCGACCACTGGGGTACAGCGAAGAGAACAATTGGATGAAGGGTTAAAGCTTTATAGAAAACAATATGACGATGCAGGAGATAAAAGGGCGTAAATCGAATTGCTATATTCGCATCTTGACTTTTAGAACCGAAAAAATCGTGGCTTTTGTTACTTATTTTAATCATACAACCAAACAGAAAAGAGGTAAATGACATGAGATACATGGAATTGGGCCAGTCCGGTGTGAAAATCTCCAAAATGGGAATGGGAACCTGGGCCATCGGCGGAGGTCCTGCCTGGAATGGAGACCTCGACACACAGGTCTGCATTGATACCATTGCCAAAGGCGTGGAAATCGGAATTAATCTGCTTGATACCGCTCCGAACTATAACTTTGGAAACAGCGAGAAAATCGTCGGCAAGGCCCTAAAGGAAATCGGACGAGATAAAGTCATCCTGATGACAAAATGTGGTCTTGTCTGGGATGAGCGCCAGGGAACTCCATTTAATAAGGTAGGAGATCGTCAGATTTATCGGAATTTAAGACCGGAATCCATCCGCAAGGAGATTGAGGATTCCCTGCAGAGACTGCAGACGGATTATATTGATGTCTATATGACCCACTGGCAATCCATCGAGCCCTGCTTTAATCCCATCGAGGAGACAGTCGGTGTGTTGAATGACCTGAAAAAAGAAGGCAAGATCCGCGCCATCGGGGCCTGCAACGTAGATGTTTCCCATGTAAAGGAATATTGCCGTGTTGGTGAATTGGATATCATCCAGGCGAAATATAACGTGCTGAACCGGGATATCGAAAAAGATCTGCTGCCGGTCTGCAATGACAATCGAGTAACTGTGCAGGCATATTCTCCACTGGAAATGGGCCTGTTGACCGGAACCATCGCCAGAGACTATGTCGCTACCGGTGCCCGTGTAGGGAAACCGTGGTGGGAACCGGCAAGAATGAATAAAGCCATCGATATGATGGAGGCGTGGGCGCCGATTCTGGAAGCGCATCACTGCTCCATTCCAACCCTGGCTCTGGCATGGATCATGAATCAGGGGGACAATCTGAATCTGTTGAGTGGTGCTACCACGCCGGAACAGATTGTGGAGAATGCAAAAGCTGCCGATATCGTGCTGACAGAGGAAGAAAGAAAGTTGATGCACGAGCTGGCGGTTGCCGCAGAACAATAAGAATTGTGAACAGTATCAACAAGAAATGCAAACAGGTTTATTTATAATTCGGATTTATTTGTAAAAATGGATTTTTTCCTTGTTCATTTCCATTCCACAGAGTTGACATATCGAAAAGGTTTTATTATGATTATGTTCGGCGAAAAGTTAATAAAAATATCGCTGTAAATCATGAGAAAATAAGTTGTCTGCCAGTCAGACAGTTTCATAGTCAAACAAGATCAAGGGGGATCGGATATGTCACCAAAGGAACGGGAAAAACAGATTAAAGAGCTGTTAGAGAGAGAAGAAAAGATTACGGTTGCGGAGATCAGTGAGCTGTGCAGTGTCACCGAAGAAACCGTCCGTAAGGATTTTAATAAGTTAGAAGAGGACGGCGTGTTGATTCGTGTGCACGGAGGTGCTGTTTCTAATAAGAAAAAGGCGGAAAACAGTAACCAGCATTTTTTCCAGCGACGTATGGCTCATGCAGATGAAAAGAAGAAGATCGCGGCATTGGCCAGGCATTTGATTACAGGCAGGACAACTGTTTTTGCAGATTCCAGTTCGACGGTGGTGGAAGCGCTGCTGCAATTGCCGGAAGACACGGAACTTACGGTAGTGACGAATTCCACGGAGTTGTTTCTCGAGTCAAAGCAGCCCGGAATCCATATTATCTCTACGGGTGGCGATTTTAATCGAAAATCTATGTCCCTACAGGGTAAATTGGCTAAAAAGGCCATTGCTCATTATAACGTGGATCTGGCATTGATCGGCTGCAAAGCCTTAGATCAGCAAAGAGGCGTCCAGGACTCCAATGAGAATGAAGCGGAGATTAAGGAAATGATGATCGAGCAGGCACAGGAAGTCGCTCTTTTGATGGATCATTTTAAATTTGACCGCACAGCATTCGTTCGACTCCTTTCTGTGGAAAAACTGGATTATCTGGTGACGGATTGCTTTCCTGGGGAGGAATGGGCTGCCTGTTGTCAGGAGCATGATATTGAGCTCATCTGTGAATAAATATAAATAAACCTGTATGCACCTTGCTTTCATACGAAACGTCATAAGACGTTCATTATATAGTCAATCAAAAGAAAGAGGTGCTCATATGGCAAAGAACGAGAAAAAAGAAACGAAACAAAAGAACCTTGTCAAAGAAATGTTTATCGCGGTTATCGCCGGCTTCATCGTAGGTTTTATCTGCATGTTTATCAAGTCGAGCGTGAGCGGCACTTCCATGGAAGGTGTCTGGAGCATTGTAGAAGCGATTTTCTTCCAGGACATCACTTCCACAACCAGTCTGCAGGGACTTGGACTGATGTATATCGTCGGTCAGCTGTTCATGCATGCGTTGCAGATGATGATCGTACCATTGGTACTCTGTTCCTTAAGTTTGGCACTCTGTTCCCTGGCTGACCCGCAGCGTTTGGGTAAGATTGCCGGAAGAACGTTGCTCACCTATCTTGCATTTTACATTGTGGCAGCAACATTAGCAGGTATCATGGCTTACACCGTGAAATCCTTTGGCGTATTTAACGTTACACTTCCAGGAGAGGAAGCAACATCACTGTCCACCATGGATGGCTACAATCCTCTGGTAACGGTAGTCAATGCCGTGCCGACGAACTGGATTGAAGCGATGCCCTCGAACAGCAGCATCTTGTCTGTTGTAGTTATCGCTGTAGTTTTGGGTCTTGTTATGGTAGCCATTCCAGAAAAGACAGAACCGTTGAAAAAGGTTCTCGAAAGCCTTAGTGATGTAGTGCAGTATTTCCTGAACTGGTTAATCAATACCTGTGCACCGGTTGCCATTTTCTGTATGATCACTCGTGCCCTTGCTGTTTACGGAATCGAATATATCCTTCCGACGCTGGCATGGATCGTCACCACCATCTGTGTTTCCCTGATTCTGGTATGTACGATTTATCCGATCGGTATCTTCTTAACCACAGGACTTAACCCGTTCACCTTTATGAGAAAGACAGCAAAAATCGGTTTATTTGCAGCGGCTTGTAACTCTTCCGCAGCAACCCTGCCATTGAACACCCAGACCTGTATCAATGAGCTTGGATGTACCGAAGAGATTTCTTCCTTCGTTCTGCCGACAGGTATGACCATCAACATGAACGGAACGACAGCTATGCATATGTGCGCGATCACCTTTATCGGCACCGCGGCCGGCATCAACGTTACACCGGCTGTTCTGGCAACAGCGGCATTCCTTTCCATCTGTACTGCGGTTGGTACTCCATCCGTTCCGGTTGCCGGCACGACCATGGTTTACGTTGTTATGATGGGCCTTGGATTTAACACAGAAGCATGTATGATCGGTTATTCCCTGGTTCTGGCGATGAACTACCTGCCAGGTATGGCAGTTATCACCCTGAACGTTATCGGTGACGCGGCAACGAACGTTATCGTGAACTTCAAGGAAGGCGTTCTGAATAAAGAGATTTATAATAAGAAATAATTTTGCAGCTAAGAAATGAGTTTGTTTTTAATAAGAAACCAGCTTCGTACATTTTACTATAATTCAATGATTTTGAATGAGGTACGATCCTAAATCATATCTTTTTTCATGAAAGAGTCTGCGTGATAAAAGTTATGAGACCGTGAGCTTCCGGTCATTTGTTACTTGTGTCATGATATCCTCGTGAAAAAGGATTAGGCGAACCGTCGTGGGAATATGTATATCATTCTCACGGCGGTTTTTATTGTATCATATTTTTCTTATACCGGGATTCTTAATATGAAAAATATGTTTCGCCTTCTATATTAT
>JAJQDO010000022.1 GCA_021202175.1 Clostridiales bacterium
TATAATTTTCCATAAAATATATATGCCTCATCCCTTATAGGACTCTTCCGCGCTATTCGAAAAATTCTGCTGCGCGAGCCACTCTTCCTCCGCTTCATTTTCTGGAATGTCTATTCTTTCTATTTTAAAGATGACCGGACGAGTCCCATCATTACAACAGGATATCATCATTCTATCATCGTTCGTCCAGCCATGCATGATCGAACCACCTTGTAATGCGGTATAAACATACCTGCTGATGGCATCCCATGCTTCTCCACAAAATTTGCCATCCATCAAATGATAAAAATCATCTTTTTCGGGTGTCCTTTCTAACAAAAATGTATCCCCTTTTTTAAAGAAAGGGCATGGCCCCGACTTAGGATCTGCCAGGTATTGTTCCTGATACTCTGGAAATACTTTCGTCTCCAGTACCGTGATTTTACATTGGTGTTTCATTTTCGTTTATCCCTCCTCCCATAAAACTAATGGAATCTGTACTGCCGTACAATCATTCGTTTTCTAATGAATATTCTTCTTTCTCACATTTGACTTTACATTTCTTTTTGAAGCAGGCAATGCCATATTTATAAATGGTCAGACAACCATCATCCTTCAACCTTGATACATAATTCATCTTTTGGATTTGATCGAATGCCTCCTGAAGCGCTTCGGTATATTTTGCTCGCTCGGCATATTTCAGCTCGACAATGATTCCGACATCCTCACTTTCAATCTCCACCATGATATCACTGTATCCATCACCGGATTCTCCATTGGAAATCACACGCCAACCATCTTTAAAGCCCAGAATACCAAGTATGATTCCGTGATAAAAGTTTTCTTTTCGTTCTTTCCTGACATAAGTATCTCGGATGCTGATGGTTTTCCCAAGGTAAGCCGTAAACTGTTTCTCCACTTCTATAGCATTCCCCGTCTGCAATGCCATGCAAAAAGCTTTTAATAGCTCACCATCTTTTGCGACAACTTCCTTAAACATTTCCATAATCTGTCTTGTAAAAATCTTTCTGATTTCTCTGTTAGGAATCGCCAGCTTCCAGACATCTTCCCCGACTTTACCATACTGCGTCAAATATCCTGTTGTAAAGAGCACGCTCCAAATATTTTCCATGGAATCATACAAATGGTTATACGTCAGATCTTCACGAATCTCTTTCGTAATCGTTTCACCGGCAACTAATGCCTCTATCTCACTTTTGGTTGCTCCCGCATCAGCATGTTCGATAAAATGTCTCACCACATCGTTACTACTTGTATTGGACCAGTGGTCTTTGGGCTCCGCATGGAAATCTCTGCGCAGATCGGCGCAATACTGAATCACATCCCATGGGCAATACACATCTTCATATCCAAAACGGTATCCATCATACCATTCCTTTACCTGATCATACTTACCCAGGAAGCCATAATAATCAAGCATCGTCCTGACTTCTTGATCGGTAAATCCAAAATATTCATTAAAACCTACTGTTGCAATCGAAAAAATCTGCAGATTATTCAACCCGGTAAAAATGCTTTCTTTTGCCACACGCAGACATCCGGTCAGCACTGCAAAATAAAGGCTGGCATTTGACTTCAATGTCTGGTCAAACAGGCCACGCAGTAATTCCACCATCTGCTCATAATACCTGTTTTCATGTACCTTTGCCAGGAGCACATCATACTCATCGATTAAAATAATAACCTTTTTGTCATAATGCTTTTGCAGCAATGCCGAGAGAAGATTAAGACTTCCCATTAAAACATCGTCCGACATGTAAAAATAATCCGCATGTTCCGCGTCCGTATTCACTAGTTTTCTGTACATTGCTTTTTCCTGCTCAGTAAGCTTATCACTATTTTGGAGAAAAGAAAATCGCAAGGCTTCTCTTCCGATTTGTGAACACAAAAGTGCTCTGGCCGTTTCAAAATCAGAACCACTAACACTTTTTAAACTAACGAAAATAACAGGAAATTTCCCCATATATTCTTCACATAGCGAAACGTCCTTCGATATTTCCAGTCCAGCAAATAATGTTTTATCTGAACCAATTTCAAAAAAAGCTTTCAACATGCTCATATTGAGTGACTTGCCAAAGCGTCGCTGTCTTGTAAACAGGTTTACTTCTCCCCAGTCATGCAGCAGATCTCGAATCATCGCCGTTTTATCCACATAATAAAAATTTTCTATGCGCAGCTTTTCAAAATCATCAATCCCGACGGGAGTTTCTTGCCCTTATTTATATTACTACTCATTCACGCGTTCCTTTCCCTGGCACAAAGTCTTTCCAGGACAAAACCGGCTTCTTTCGAACAACATGTATGCAATCTCTTCACGTCTCAACACGGCAAATATCAAATCATTGCATAATCTGACAGCAGGCCATCGTCCGCAACGCCGCCTGATGATTTTCCGGTGTCGTCCCGGCACAGCGGGTTCCATCCACATAAACCGGAACCTCCGGCAAAAATGCCTTAATCGTCAAGGCATTGCTCACCACACAAATGTCGGTGCAGATACCAATCAGCGTAATACTTTCGATAGGGCTCTTCTCATGGGTCCAATGCAGGTTTTTGGCTAATTCTACGGAACCAAAGGTCGGTTTTTTATAAACCGGCCAGTTTTTTTCTGCTTGAATCTGTTCCAGTTCACTGATCAGGCGCCAGCCATCGGTTCCCTCGATACAGTGTTCTACCGGAAGCAGTCGACCTTCCTGAGTGGAAAGATAGTCCTCCGCATGCGTATCCTGGGTAAAAATCACCTTGCCCGGCCAGTTCCGCACCTTTTCTACCACGGCTGGAACGATAGCCTGTGCTTCCTTTGTTCCCAGCGCGCCGGATACAAAATCATTCTGCATATCTACTACGATTAAATATCTTTCTGCCATAGGTTGGCCTCCTTTTCTGTTCTGGTCTGTACGTTTCTTTCTTCTGTACGGACGGATTCTGTGATTTTGCTGTTTTGGTCCGTATGTTTCTCCCTTCTGTACGGACGGATTCCGTGATTTTACTGTTTTCATCTGTCCATGGGTTATCCTACTCTCACATGAACTATCCACTACCCCATGAATAGTAACCCTTTTCTTTTTGATTTAAATAACAAAAATTGTATCATTGACATGACCACGAGAATACTATATAATATAAACAAGTTAACTCGTGAAGGATAAGGCTGGGTTCCCGAATGGGAGTATGTTGCAAAACAGAGAATTCCTTTGCCCCTGGGGTTAGCTTTTTTTTATATTATTTAAAATATTTTCTGGATCTTTCTCTATCTCTGTGACTATAAAATCAATTGCTTGTTGGGAATAGGAATACTGTGGAGCAGAAAAATGCCTATGTACATAACAAAATCTCTCATTTTCCTTTAATCCATAATATTTACAAAAGTTATTAAAATGAAAACTAGTAAATTTAACTTCTCTTCCATTATAAAATATGGTTGTTTTATCTTTAATCAATCGTTCTTTGATGGAAATAATGCACTGCTTTGCAGTATATTTATGCGTGTTATTAGGATCTTTTAGTTCCTTTATAATTTTAACTGAAGCATCGGCAGCACTGTCAATTTTTATCAACGGCGTTGCTTCCTCTTTTTTCTTCGTTATATAATGATAATGATCTATGCGAATAGCAAATTTTGCATTATTGTTCATTGTGAGATCTTCTATATTATTTTTTGCATCAAGAATTTTTGTTGCAATCTCCTCAGGATATTTCGCAATTATTTCCGATTCACTTAAAGCCTTCATACTTACAGAAAGAGTCAAAAAATTCTGCGGAATAATTTTCGTCATATCTACATTATGGAAAACTGACATTTTTTCATTATAATTCAAGATGCAAGCTTGAAAAAGAGGAACATATACCATTTCGTATTCCACTGTTATGAAATGAGTACTTGTATTACGTAATTCTATAATTTTTTCAAGATTCAGACGAAGCGGATCTTTATCCTGAATTCCCGGGAACAAATTGTAACTACAGCTAGTTCTAACCACTTCTTACAG
>JAJQDO010000282.1 GCA_021202175.1 Clostridiales bacterium
ATTCACGTACGATGGAAGAACGAAGCGCAGGATTAAACTCAGACATAGATTATCAGAAACTGGAGATGGAAACATCGATGCCGTTAACCAGGATTTCAGATAATAATAATGATAATAAAAAAGAAGAGAAGAACGAAGAAGGTTGTAAAACTTACGATACCATGACAGAAGATGGAATCGTGAATTATTCCAGCCAGGAGAAAAAAGACAGTCCGTCAAACATAGAGGAACAAGCGGAAAAAGATAAGTATCTTTTTATGCCGGTAAAAGAAGAATCCGGGTACACGGTCGGGCAGCAGATGAGCTTTGCGGATATTCCGCTTTTGGCGAAGGAAGCGCGGCCGAGGCACCGACTGATCGGTCAGGTGTTTCGTACCTATTGGCTGGTAGAGTATGAGGATACATTATTTTTTGTGGATCAGCATGCGGCTCACGAGAAGGTCATGTATGAGAAGCTGAAAAAGAACCTTGAGGAGAAAACCATCGATCAACAGATGATCGCGCCGCCGATTATTCTCACATTTTCCTTAAAGGAAAAGGAGAGATATCTGATGTTTCAGGATGCCTTCGCTGAACTGGGCTTTCAGATTGAAGAATTCGGAGGAGACGAGTACTGTATCCGTGCGGTGCCGGCCAATCTTTACGGCATCGACCAGCAGGATCTGTTCATTGAATTGCTGGATGGACTGGACGAAAACAGTGGCAGTCTGAACCTTGATGTGATTACGGATAAACTGGCTTCCATGGCCTGCAAGGCAGCAGTAAAGGGAAATCAGACCCTGAGTTTTCGGGAAATGGACAGTTTGATGGATCAGCTTATGGAGTTGGAGAATCCGTATCAGTGTCCTCATGGGAGACCAACCATCATTTCCATGACAAAATATGAGCTGGAGAAGAAGTTCAAACGTGTCCAATGACTGTAACATGAAAATATTGTGCAGGGTGTCAAAAGGTCATTTTGCGGCAAGGGAATGTATCGCTTTTGCCATTCTGATTAATGTTGTGACAAAATAGATAATTGCAGGGGATAATAATCATGAACGCGGCGAGTAAAAACCCGCTGGTCATTCTCACCGGGCCTACAGCTGTCGGAAAGACCAGCCTTTCCATAAAACTGGCAAAAAGTATTGACGGTGAGATCATCAGCGCGGATTCCATGCAGATTTATAAAAAAATGAACATCGGCACGGCAAAGATTTGCAGAGATGAAATGGACGGTGTGCCCCATTTCCTGGTGGACGAACTGGATCCCGCAGAGGAATTTAATGTGGTTCGTTTCCAACATATGGCGAAAAAGGCCGTGGAAAGCATTTATGCCAGAGGACATATCCCTATCGTAGTGGGAGGAACCGGTTTTTATATCCAGGCTCTGCTATATGATATTGATTTTTCTGACCATGAATCAGCCGAATGTTATCGACAGGAATTAGCGAAAACGGCAGAGAAAAGAGGAAAAGACTACCTTTATGAAAGGCTCAGACAGGTTGATCCGGAATATGCGGCAGGTCTCCACGCCAATAACGTGAAAAGGGTTATCCGAGCTCTGGAATATTACCATGAGACAGGAGAAAAATTATCATCCCACAATGCAAAACAGCAGGAGAAAGCTTCGCCATTTCAGTTCGTGTATTTTGTGCTGAATCAAAACAGGGAGGTCCTCTATGATCGGATTAATCGTAGAGCCGATCATATGATAGACATGGGTTTGCCGGATGAGGTAAAGTCTCTGGTTGAGGAAGGATATGGGCGTGACCTCGTTTCCATGCAGGGCATCGGCTATAAAGAGTTTTTTCCTTATTTTGATGGTGAGAAAACGTTAGAGGAAACAGTGGAGAGGATAAAGCAGGATACCAGACATTTTGCCAAACGGCAGCTGACCTGGTTCCGACGCGAAAAAGAAGTGTGCTGGATGGACAGGGAGAATTATGAGAATGAGGACATGATTCTGAAAGAAATGCTTCGTATTATCAGGGAGCAGGGCATTTATAGTGAACGACAAAAATAATTTGTCGTTCACTATAAAGATGATGCACACGATTGCACAAGGAATGGCTGCTTAAGCAGCCTGCAATCGGCGCGATAGTAAACGACATAAAGTCGTTTACTATATATAGAATGATGGATCACTGGATGAGAGAAAAAGTTTAAGTTGGGAGGAATCCGGGAAAACGATGGATGAAAAAAAGCAGCTTTTGGAAGACTATTATGAAGATATGGGCATTTCGAAGCCGGTGCTTCGATTTTGTCTGGAGATAGAAGAGGGTTTAAAGCAGCGATTTGCGGCAATCGACGCGGTCGCGGAATGTAATCAGATGAAGGTTTTGTCAGCTATGAGAAAGAATCGGCTCAGTGAGGCCTGTTTTGCACCGACAACCGGCTATGGTTATAATGATATTGGGCGGGAAACCCTGGAAAGAATCTATGCCGATGTGTTTGGGACAGAGGATGCGCTGGTGCGGCCGCAGATTACCTGTGGAACCCACGCGCTGGCGCTGGCGCTCATGAGTCAGCTGCGACCCGGAGATGAGCTGTTATCGCCGGTGGGAAAACCGTATGATACGCTCGAAGAAGTAATCGGTATCCGGCCGTCAATTGGATCTCTGGCAGAGTACGGTATATTTTACCGCCAGGTGGAACTGCTGGAGGATGGCAGTTTTGACTGGGCAGGTATTGAGGAAGCTTTGAATGAAAGAACCCGGATAGTGACGATTCAACGTTCCAAAGGATATGCTTCCCGACCGACTCTTTCTGTAAAAAGGATTGGGGAACTGATCGCGTTTATTAAAAAACGCAGACCGGATGTCCTGTGTATGGTGGATAACTGCTATGGCGAATTTGTGGAACTGGCGGAACCATCGGAAGTCGGCGCGGACCTGGTTGTCGGATCGTTGATCAAAAATCCTGGAGGAGGGTTGGCACCGACAGGAGGTTATCTGTGTGGCACAAAGGAATGTATTGAAAAGGCGGCGTTCCGCCTCACGTCACCGGGACTTGGCCGGGAGGTGGGAGCGACGCTCGGCGTGACGCAGACACTGATCCAGGGGCTGTTTCTGGCGCCGACAGTGGTGAAAGGCGCTTTAAAGGGCGCTATATTTGCAGCTGCTATTTATGAGAAACTGGGATTTCACGCGATTCCTGACAGTAAGGAGAGCCGACATGACATTATCCAGGCAGTGGAACTGAATGACCCGGAATTGCTGATCGCCTTTTGCGAGGGGATTCAGGCGGCTTCTCCGGTAGACAGTTTTGTGCGGCCGGAACCGTGGGATATGCCTGGTTACGATTCGAAGGTCATCATGGCGGCCGGGACCTTTATATCCGGCTCTTCCATAGAGCTTAGCGCTGACGGACCGTTAAGGTCGCCGTACTCGGTTTATTTTCAGGGAGGATTGACTTTTGAGCATGCAAAATACGGTATTATGATGTCATTGCAGAGGATTTGTGATACTGGAAAAATTCATTTGTAAGTTCACTTTTTTGTAACATTATACACAAAATTTTAAGGAAAGCCTTCATTTTATAGTATATACAAACATTGTTTTCTGTGTTAAAATTATATATTAGTGTGGTAAACAGCAGCCTGACTGACTTGTGTCTGGAGAGACCCGGGGAGGCAGGATGGAAAAAGAGTTTAAAACGATGAAAGAACGGCCGGTTACCGAAAGGCCGTATGAAAAATGTCTGGAAGCCGGACCGGAGAGATTGAGTGATGGCGAGCTTCTCGCCGTCATTTTACGGTCAGGAACCAGAGATTGCAGCGCACTGGAGCTTGCGTGGAAATTATTGGATAAGCATCCGGTATATAAGGGGATCGCAGGGCTTTATCGCCTGAATCTTGAGACGCTCAAGGAGATTCCCGGAATCGGAAATATCAAGGCGATTGAGATCTTGTGCGTCCTGGAACTTTCCAAAAGATTGTCACAGGCATCCCTCGCCAGGGAGAGCGACTTCAGTTCACCAGAATATATCGCATCATATTATATGGAAAGCATGCGCCATCTGGAGACGGAGAGGGTTCTGTTGTTGCTGCTTGACGGAAGGCACCGTCTGATGAAAGAGATTCCTCTTTCCCAGGGGACGGCAAACAGCGCGTTTGTTTCTGTCAAGTCGATTTTCACAGAAGCATTTCGCTATGAGGCGGTGCATTTGATCCTTCTGCATAATCATCCTTCCGGATACCCGGAGCCGAGCAGAGAGGATCTGTTATTTACAAGAAGGGTAAAGGAGGCCGGCGAGCTGCTGGGAATACCTCTGACTGATCACATCATCATTGGAGACCGCTGTTTTGTAAGCCTGCGCGAAGAAAAGATGATGTAATCGATCATACACCTTTTGTCGTTTGAATCATAATATAAAAGATGTTTTTCAGAGATTCATAAAGAATACATTTAGGAAAGGAGACATACCGATGTCCGAAAAAATATATGGAATTGACATGGGATCGAGTTCCATTAAAATCTACCAGAAATCCGCAGGTGTTGCCGTTCATCAGAAGAATATGATTGCCATGGTGAAGAAGACAGAGCCCTTTGCTGTGGGAGACGAGGCTTATTCTATGTATGAAAAGGCACCCAAAAATATAGATGTGAAGAAACCGATCGTGAATGGCGTCATAGCAGACTTTACGGCAATGCAGAATATGGTGCAGATGTATTTTCGAGGATTTCGGGGGAAAAAGGTATCAGAAGGATTATCAGCGAACGGGACATCGGAGTTCTATATCGCTGCGCCGACAGATATCACCGAGGTGGAAAAGAGAGCATTCTATGACCTGGTCGCCAGTTCTTCTCTGAAGACGAAAAAGATTCGTATCGTAGAGAAGCCGATCGCCGATGCTTTGGGCGCCGGCCTTGACGTTATGGATGCTACTGGGCGTCTGATCGTCAATATTGGTGCGGATACAACAGAAATCAGTCTGATCAGCCTGGGAGGTATCGTGCAGAGCCGCCTTTTGAAGATCGGCGGGACGAAGTTTGATGAGGCGATTCAACAGACGGTGAAGAAGAAACATAATCTTGTGATCGGCATGAAGAGCGCGGAACGTCTCAAAATGCAGCTGGCCAGCGGCATTAAAGAGGATGAGGAGATTACGTATGATGTCATGGGACGTAATCTGATCACGGGATTGCCGAATCGTGTTACTGTAACGAATCATTTGATCTATGACGCGATGGCCGAGAGTATGTCATCTGTCATTGATTCCATTAAGTTTATTTTAGAGAAGACTCCGCCGGAATTATCTATGGATATCATGCACGATGGTATCTGCATGACGGGCGGGTCGACACATATTAAGAATCTCGATATCCTGATTCAGCAGGAGACGGGATTGTCGATCATGAAGGTGGAAGATCCTGAACTGACGGTGGTAAAGGGTTTGGGTATGATCATGGAGAACCCGGATTATGAAAGAATGACACAGAATGTGATGGGTTCTGAATTCCATTAGAATCATATCGTAATAATAAGGAGTGATAACATGAGGCAGCGTCGTAAGATTGAACTTTCGCCGAAGATGCTTCTGGTCGTACTCACTGTTTTATGTGCTCTGTTGTTGTCTGTCAGCGTCATTTTTAAGGATGTGACAAAGCCTTTTACCAATGTAGTGGCGACGGTTATCATACCGATGCAGGATGGGATTAATTCGATTGGAGTATGGGTCAGTGACCGGTTGGAATCTGCAAAGAGCATGGACGATCTGCAGGCGGAGAATGAAGAACTCCAGCAGCAGGTGGAGGAATTGACGCAGGAAAATGAAAGCCTGAACCACGATCAGGAGGAATTGGAAAGTCTGCGCGCCCTTTTAGAACTCAGTGAACAGTATCCAGATTATGAGACAGTCGGAGCGAGAGTAATCAGCAATGGGAGTGGAAACTGGTATGAGAATTTTGTGATTAATAAAGGTTCGGATGACGGCATTGCCGTCAATATGAACGTGCTGGCTGACGGAGGTCTGGTGGGAATCGTGACAGACGTTGGAAGTAATTACGCAAAAGTTCAGTCGATCATCAGTGATGACAGTAATGTCAGTGCCATGTCTGTCACCACATCAGATACATGCATAGTAAAGGGTAACAGCGAGTCCATGAATGAGGAAGGATATATCGATGTAACCTATATCAGCAAAGACGCCACGATTCAGGCGGGAGATGAGCTGGTAACGTCCCATATCAGTTCGAAGTATCTGCAGGGATTGACCATCGGAACGGTCAGGGATATCACCATGGATTCATCCAATCTGACACAGTCTGCGAAGGTGATGCCAGTAGTGGATTTTCAGCATATAGAAGAAGTGCTTGTTATCCTGGATCTGAAGGATGTGCCGGAGGATGGCGATACGGCAGATTGATGAGTTATGGTATTTTTTTCATATTATTGTGAAAAGATACGTTTTTCACCTTAGAGTGAAACCTATATACTTTGAAGATTGTATTGGCGGAAAGGAGGTTCGTTTGCAAAACCACTCATTTCCGCCGATTGTGTAAGAAGGGATTATTTATGAAGCGGATTATTGTGGCAGCCATCAGTATTTTAATGTGTTTTCTGTTACAGACATCGGTTTTCGATCTGTTTAAGCTGGCGAATACTGCTCCGAACGTGCTTTTGATCCTTGTGTCATCGGTAGCTGTGATGCGGGGGCAGAAAGCGGGGATGCTCACAGGCTTTTTCAGCGGGTTATTGCTGGACATTTTCTATGGCGCATGGCTGGGAGGCTTTGCGTTTGTCTATATGTTTTTCGGATTTGTGGATGGATATTTCAATAGAATATATTATTCGGATGATAATTTCCTTCCCCTCATCATGATAGCAGTGGATGATCTGGTGTATGGGCTTGTCATGTATATTGTTTACGGACTGCTTCAGAACCATTTGCATTTTCTTTTCTATTTGAAAAGTTACATTTTACCGGAAATCGTTTATACGGTTGCCGTTGGCCTGGTGTTGTATCAGATTATGCTTCGCGTGAACGATCGATTGGATAGAAACAGGAAGGAAAGTGAAGATTATGTTTGATAAATTTCGTAAAGAGGAGAGGACGAAAATCAGAAAGCAGATCGTCAGTGTCCTGTCTAATCGTCTGGTGATCACGGGAACTCTCGTCATTATCCTTTTTTGTGCCCTGGTCTACCGTTTGTTTGTTCTACAGATTATTGAGGGGGAAGAACATTTATCCAATTTTAATTATAAGGTAGAGAAGACGATAGAAACCAGCGGATCCAGAGGTAACATCTATGATTGTAACGGAAAGCTTCTGGCTTACAATCAGCTGGCTTATTCTGTGACCATTGAGTCGACGGATGAGACGGAAGATCTGGCAAATGAACGTGCCAAAGAAGAAGGGAGATCGGTTTCTGAAAACGAGATTAAAAATGAGATCATTTATAACCTGATTCAGATTCTGGAAGAAAATGGGGACGAGATTACCTACAATCTTCCCTTAACATTAAACAGCAAAGGAGAACTGGAATTTACAGAATCCGGCACATCCCTGAAGAATTTTAAAAAAGAAATATACAGCATTTCCAATGTCGATGATCTGACGGGAGATGATAAGACACAGGCGGAGAATTGGCTGAACGCTTCGCCGGATGAGGTTTATGAATATCTGCATATGGGGACGGATGGACCGTCCGGTTCTGGTTATATGTTTGAGATATCAGACGAATATTCGGTAGAAGATACTTTAAAGATTATGTCTGTGCGATATGATATTTATATGAACCGGTATTCCCAGACGACCCCTGTTACGATAGCGACAGATGTCAGCGAGGAAAGTATCGCTGCTATTTCAGAGCAGTCTGATGATTTTCCTGGTGTATCCATAGCAACGGATTCGTTGAGAAAATATAACAGCGCGAAATATCTGGCGGGCATCATAGGATATACGGGCGTGATCTCTGAGAGTGAGATGGAGGAATATAACGCGGACGGCGGGGACTATGAGTCGAATGACGTGGTTGGGAAAACCGGGATCGAGAAGACCATGGAGAGCGTTCTGCGAGGAACCAAAGGAACACAGACTGTTCTGGTGGATAATCTCGGCAAGATCATTCAGGAGGTAGATTCCGTAGACGCTGAGGCAGGTAATGATGTTTACCTGACGATTGATCTGGATCTGCAGATTTATGCCTACAATATCCTCGAAAGGAGACTTGCGGGAATCCTTCTCGCCCATCTTACGACGTCTGATGATGCCGGAGACGATAATATGATTCCGATTAAAGATGTATATTACGCGCTGATTGACAATAACGTTGTTGATATCACTTCGCTGGATGACGATGACGCGAAAACCAATGAACAAGAGGTATATCAGATTTTTGAAAATAAGCAGAGCAACGTGATGGAGAGCCTGCGCAGTGAGATGAACAGCGGATCGACGTCTCTTTCAAAATTAAGTGATGAAAAACAGGAATATGTGGAATATATCTATGACATGCTTGAAGATGAGGAGATTATATCCTCGGCGCAGGTAGATGAAGATGATGAGACGTATCAGGACTGGCAGGATGGACAGATCAGTTTAAAAGAGATGCTTTTATATGCGATCAATAATGAATGGGTCGACATCAGCTCGCTGGATATCGAGTCTGATTATTATTCAGACGATGAGATATACTCCGAATTGATTGATTATATTATTGAGGCATTGAAAAGTGATGAATCTTTTGATAAAATTCTTTATAAATACATGATTAAAAACGAAGATCTGAGTGGAAAGCAGATATGCATGCTGCTTTTTGACCAGGGAGTCCTAAATAAAAACAAAGATGAAGACTACGAGGCGCTAAAGTCAGGCGAGATGTCCGCCTATGATTTTATGTATCAGAAGATTTATAATATTGAGATTACTCCGGCACAGCTGGCACTGGATCCGTGCTCCGGTTCCATAATCATCACGGACCCGGATACCGGTGCGGTGAAAGCGATGGTTTCTTATCCGAGTTATAATAATAATAAGCTTGCGAATGGGATTGATGCGGAGTATTATGCATCTCTGGTCAGCGATAAATCCTCTCCGATGCTGAATCGGTGTACACAGACCAGAACGGCACCTGGCTCTACCTTTAAACCGATATCTGCTACAGCGGGGCTGGAAGAAGGCATCATCGATGGTGATACCTATATTAAGGATAATGGTATATTTGAGGAGATTTCACCTAGTCCGAGATGCTGGATTTATACCAGCAGTTATGGAACGCACGGGTCGATCAATGTCAGTGATGCCATTGCGGTATCCTGTAACTATTTCTTTTATCAGGTCGGATATAACCTCGGTACCGTAAACGGTACGTATAATAGTGAGACCGGCCTGGAGAAATTAAAAGAATATGCATCCATGTATGGATTGGACAGGAAGTCAGGCGTGGAGATTACGGAGTATGAGCCGCAGATTTCGGATGAAGATGCTGTGCGTTCCGCGATCGGACAGGGCACAAACAGTTATACGCCAAGTCAGATTTCCCGCTACCTTACCTCTCTCGTGAATGAGGATGAACTTTTAAATCTCACTCTGATTGAAAAGACGACGGATACAGATGGCAATGTGATCGAAGCCTTTGAAAAGGATGTGGAGGACGAGCTGGATATAGCGGACTCGACATTTGACCTGATCAAAGAAGGGATGAAGGATGTAGTATATGGTACGAACAGTTCCATAAAGACATTGTATGCCAATCTCGGACTGAAGGTTGCGGGAAAGACCGGTACCGCACAGGAAAGCACCAGCCGGCCTAACCATGCGTTATTTATATCTTATGCGCCTTATGATGATCCGGAGATTACGATGACCGTTGTCGTTCCGAACGGCTATACGTCATATAATGCCGCGGAGATAGCGAGAGATATCTATAAGTATTATTTCAATAAGACCAGCGAGGAAGAAGAAACAGCGACGACAGCGCTTATGCCTACAGGAACAGACAGCAGTAACGACTAAGGCATGGTGTCGGCCATCTTTGACGGAAGATGACTGGTTTCATTGTCGGGGAAGAGGAGAAAGTATGAAAAGTTCCGTTATTATTAAGGGAAATAAATATGGATTTCAAATCGTATTAAACCCTGCCCTTCCGTTTGAGGAACTGCTTCATGAGGTTACGGATAAATTTAAAGAATCAGTGCGTTTCTTTGATTTCAGTCAGCCTATTGCGGTAAGCTTTGAGGGAAGGAATCTCACGCAGGGAGAGCAAAACCTTCTTGTGGATACGATTATGGAAAACAGTGGCCTGAAAATCAATTATATTATTGATGGGGCCAGAGCGGTTGAGACAGAGTTCGCGGAAGCTCTAGCAGAATTACAGCCGGAGGACGGCGACGAAGAGGAAACTTTGGACGAAGAAGATTTAAGAGAAGTGAATTTTCCGGAAAGTCTTGTTGGTAGAAACGGACAGTTTTACCGGGGAACGCTTCGCTCCGGCCAGACCATTGAAGTGGAAGGAAGCATTGTGATACTCGGTGATATTAATCCGGGCGCACAGATTATTGCAGGAGGGAATGTAGTTGTTCTTGGATGCCTGAAGGGGACGGTGAATGCGGGATATCCTGATGATACCGACGCTTTTGTTGCTGCTCTTATGATGGAGCCGATGCAGATTCAGATCGGGAAATGTATTGCCCGTTCTCCAGACCAGAAGGGAAAGAAACGTAAGGATTCTAAGAAGAGAAACAAAAGTCCGATGGAAGCAAAACTGGCCTTTGTGGAAAACAATAATATTTTTATCGAGACGATCACGCGGTCGCTGATCAGTGAGATCAGTATCAGTACCTCGAATAATAAATGACGAACGGCCATATCATCTGCCGTTTGCCGGAAGCCTGGTTCACAGTTTTATATATTGGCTAGAAGAGATAGAAGGAGATTGAAAATGAGTGAAGTGATTGTAATTACATCAGGAAAAGGCGGCGTTGGGAAAACGACCACTACGGCAAATCTTGGTACGGGTCTCGCCAAAATGGGTAAGAAGGTTGTCATGATCGATACGGATATCGGATTGCGAAATCTGGATGTCGTCATGGGCCTTGAAAACAGGATTGTCTATAATCTGGTTGATGTTGTTGAAGGGAATTGCCGTATTAAGCAGGCTATGATAAAGGATAAAAGATATTCTAATCTCTTTTTACTGCCATCTGCCCAGACGCGAGATAAAACTGCTGTCAGTCCGGAACAGATGAAGAAGCTGATCGATGAGCTTCGAGAGGAATTTGACTACATATTGCTTGATTGCCCGGCCGGAATCGAACAGGGATTTAAAAATGCGATTGCGGGAGCGGACAGAGCGATTATTGTGACGACACCGGAGGTTTCTGCTATCAGGGACGCTGACAGGATTATCGGACTTTTGGAAGCAAATGAACTGAAAAAGATAGAACTGGTCATCAACCGTATTCGTATGGATATGGTAAAAAGAGGGGATATGATGTCAGTTGATGACGTCATTGATATCCTGGCTATCGATCTGATCGGTGTGGTGCCGGATGATGAAAGCATTGTTGTGGCGACGAACGAAGGAGAACCACTTGTGGGGGATGATTCGCAGGCCGGACGGGCTTTTGAAAATATTTGTCGAAGGCTTACAGGAGAAGAAGTTCCAATTATGGAGTTTGATACGGATGGGATCTTTAAAAAGATCATCAATCTTTTCAGGCGTGGTTACTAAAGGAGGAAAACTTATGGGTTTCATGGATTTTTTCAGGAAGAAATCTTCAGGCAATACTGCAAAAGATCGGCTGAAGTTAGTGCTTGTTTCCGATCGGTCGAACTGTTCTCCGGAAACGATGGAAATGATAAAAAATGATATCATCGAAGTGATTTCCAAGTATATGGAAATCGACACGCAGGGGCTGGATATTCAGATTACGCAGCCGGAGTCGGAGGAAGGTAACGGAACAGATCCTGCTCTCTATGCCAATATTCCGATTAAAGAAGTACGATTTCACAGATAAGTATGGGAGGCGTGCATGTTAAAACAGAAGTACCAGTTCAAAAATTATAATTGGATATTGGTGATTGTGGTCCTGACGATCAGCTGTTTGGGAGTTCTGTTTATTAACAGTGCTGACAGCTCTTATACGAGCAAACAGTTTATCGGGCTTTTGTTTTGCAGCTGCGTGATGTTTGTGCTGTCTGTGGTCAATTACAATTATATATGCAGCTTCAGCCGAATTTTATATATTTTAGATCTGGTCGTACTTGCACTGGTAAAGGTTGCCGGAGTCAGTGTGGGAGGGGCGAAACGATGGCTGAATCTGGGTATTACGAGGATACAGCCTTCAGAATTCACAAAGATCATCATGATTATTTTTGTGGCCGTATATATACAAGAGCACGAGGAAGACTTTAATAATTGGAAAGTTCTTGTAAGACTTGCTGTATTGTGCGCGATTCCATTGTTCCTTGTGGTGATCGAGCCGGATTTATCGACGACGCTTGATTTGACATTTATTTTGCTTGCTGTTATTTTTGTAGGGGGATTGGATGCGAAGCTGATACGCAGGGCGTTTATTATAGGTATCCCGCTATTTGCCTTGTTTGTCTGTTATATCCTGACCCCTGGACAGATTCTTATCCTGTAATATCCGGTGACGCGAATCATGAGCTTTTTAAACCCTTCTGCGTATGCAGACACGACTGCGTATCAGCAGGAGAATTCTGTCATGGCGATCGGTTCGGGACAGCTTTACGGAAAAGGCCTGAACAATAATACGATTTCGGATGTGACAGTAAGCGACACCGGACTGGTCTCAGAACAGCAGACAGATTTTATATTTTCTGTCATTGGTGAAGAATTTGGTTTCATTGGGAGCGTTATTGTTATTGCTTTATTGGCAATAATAGTGATACAATGTTTAATAGTAGCCTATCGGGCGAAAAATATTAGTGGGAAACTGATTGCGACCGGGGTGGCGGCGCTGATCGGATTTCAGTCATTTATTAATATCGGGGTGGCGACATATCTTTTGCCAAACACAGGATTGCCGCTTCCGTTTATCAGTTACGGGCTGACTTCACTTCTCAGCTGTATGACAGGAATCGGATTGGTGTTAAATATCGGGTTGCAAAGACATTATTAATTCAAAGGAGGGGCGCAGATGAATGTTGGATTAATTGCACATGATGGGAAGAAAAAGCTGATGCAGAATTTTTGTATCGCCTACAGAGGTATTTTAAACAAACACGAACTATACGCAACGGCTACAACAGGAAGGCTTATTGAAGAGGTGACGAATCTGACGATACACAAATATCTGGCAGGACCGTTAGGGGGAGAACAGCAACTGGGTTCTCAGATTGAGCATAATCTGATCGATATGGTAATCTTTCTGCGAGATCCTCTGAGCCAGAAGAAACATGAGCCGGATGTGTTTAATGTGATGCATTTATGCGATGTGCACAATATTCCTCTGGCAACGAATCTGGCGACAGCTGAGTTATTGGTGAAAGCATTGGAGCACGGGGACCTGGAATGGCGTGAGATGTACCGTTAACCTTTTTACTGATATGATGAATGAAAAGAGAACAATATGAGACGGAAACGAATAATTGTCTGTATGGGATTTATGCTGATGTTTGTAATCATCGGAACAACGGCATGCTCGAATCATCTCCTGCAGATAGAAGATTCTTATCAATCTTACTATGATGAAAAACAGCAGGAAGAATCTCAGGAGATCAACGGGATGGCAGATGATCTGGCTGTGTTGGATGTAGAAGATCAGGATAGTGCCGGCTACGAGAGTGATGACTATGCGGATCTTTTGATCAATGACAGTACCAATGAGGTTCTGGAATCCTACCACTGTTTTGAACAGGTGTATCCTGCCAGTGTCACAAAGATTATGACAGCCCTTCTTGTATTGGAATATGGGGATTTTGATGAGGAGATTACGTTGAGTCATGATATCGTGTTGGACGAAGACGGGGCAGTTGTCAGTACTTTGTCTAAGGGAGATACAGTATCTGTCGACGATCTGTTCCACACTCTTTTGATTAAGTCAGCGAATGACTGTGCAGTGATTCTCGCGGAATATATCGCAGGGAGTGAGGAAGATTTTGTAGAGATGATGAATCAGAAAGCAGTGGAACTGGGGGCGACGCACACACATTTTGTAAATCCCCACGGACTGCATGACGAAGATCATTATACAACGGCGTATGATCTGTATCTGATTTTTAAAGAAGTCGTCCAATACGATACATTTGTAGATACGGTGTCTTCTAAAGATTACACGATGACGTATGTGACGTCTTCCGGTACGGAGGTCAGTGAATATATGCAGAGTACAAATTATTACCTGCTTAATGAATATCCCGTTCCGGAGGGTGTCACGATGTATGGCGGGAAAACCGGAACGACATCTCTGGCAAAGTCCTGTCTGATCCTCATGACGGAGAATGAAGATGGGGAACGTTTTTTCTCTGTTGTCATGGGGGCGGAGACAAAAGACGATCTCTATGATTCTATGACACAGTTATTAGAAAAAATTGTGAATCAATGAATTAAAGGTTGTGATTTTAATCATTATCAACTATAATGTATAAAAGGATGTAAACGGCGCAACGTTGTTTACTATATATAATATGACTGTCTGGCAGGACTGCGCTGCTCCTCTTTGAAGGACAGGCAGGCTTTGGCAGTCAGACCATATAAATTTAAGGAGGACACTAATATGATTGATATTATTGCAGGACAAAAAGGACACGGTAAAACGAAGATCTTAATCCAGAGGGTGAACGATGACATTAAGCTCACCAATGGGACGATCGTATATCTGGATAAGAATAATAAGCACATGTATGAGCTGAGTAACCAGATTCGTCTTATCGTGGTTCCTGATTTTGATATTGATAATACAGATATGTTTATTGGATTTATTGCCGGTATACTATCGCAAGACCATGATTTGGATAAGGTTTACCTGGACAGTTTCCTGACTACCGCATGTATTACGGATAATCTGGAATATGCTATGAATAAATTAAACATTTTGTCTGAAAAGTATGATGTGGATTTTGTGATCAGCGCATCTGTCGATAAGACAGAGCTTTCGGAAGCGTTACAGGAGTATGTGTCCGTTTCATTATAGAGTGTGGATATCTGTGCAGGAGATTTGTATTTACATTTTTAAGCAGCGATTCAGATGACTTTTACATATAAATGGCCAGGATATGTCGTCAGAATATATATATTTTTTGATGTCGTATCTGATAAAGAGGGTGTTGCAAAAAGAGGATGATTGGGGTTTCCCGGATGCATTGGAGGGAGATAGTAGATCAGACGGGTTTTGAAACACCCTTTTTATCTTACGAGGAAGGAAACGTTGTTTCTATAAAGATAATATCAAGACGGACGGCGGTGTGGTGGGAAGGTATTATGGAGAGCGAACGGTTATATTTTTCTTATAAAGAATATTTATTAAAAAAATATAAAGAGAAAGTATATAAATTGCCGGTGAATCTTCCCGTTTCCTGTCCGAACAGGAGAGAAGGAGCCGGGTGTTTATTTTGCGCGGAAGAAGGGACCGGATTTGAGGCGGCCGATTGTGGGGATTCTGTGCCGGCGCAGCTGGCTCAGTCCAGGGAAAAGGTAGAAAAACGATATCATGCCCATAAATTTATCGCCTACTTCCAAAATTATACCAATACATTTCTTCCGTTAGAAGACCTGACGGGATATATGAATCAGGCAGGGCAGACAGAGAATATAGTGGAAATATGCATCGCAACACGGCCGGATTGCATCAGGAAGGATTATTTAGAAGCATTTGCCCGCTTTCGTGAGCGGACGGATATAGAGATTTCGATTGAATTGGGGCTCCAGACCGTCAATTATCATACATTGCAGGATATGAACAGGGGACATGGTCTGGCAGAATTTCTGGATGCTGTGTTGATGATCTCTCCTTATCATTTTCCGATATGCGCTCACATGATCCTGAATCTTCCCGGTGATACGATGGCGGATGCCAGGGAGTCGGCCCGAGTCCTCTCCGCTCTTCCGGTTGATCTGGTGAAACTGCACTCGTTATATATTCCGAAAAATTCTATGTTGTATCAACAATACAGAGATGGTAAAATAAGCGTATGTTCCAAGGAGGAGTATTTGGACAGGCTTTCGGAATTTATTGCGCTGCTGCGCCCGGATATCGCGGTGGAGCGATTGTTCGCACGCATTCCTGAAAGAGATTCCGCTTTTTGTAACTGGGGACACAGCTGGTGGAAGCTTACGAAGGAATGGGAAGAATGGATGTACAGGAAGCAGTACATTCAGGGGATTCATTATGATTACCTGAAGGGAGCTGCATTGAACAGATGGGGACTATAAGATGGCAGAAAAAAAGGAAAATAAGCGACGATTCCATATCCATATTAATCTGGGATTTATCGTGTTCTTTGTTATAATCATTTATATCACGGTCTATACCATCAATTATCTGGGGAAAGATAAACTGGCGATTTATGAGGTGACTGCCAGCAATATATCAGACACCGTCAGCGGGACAGGAATGATACTGCGGGAGGAATCCCTGATCACTATGGAAGAAGACGGATATGTGAATTATTATGTTAAGGATGGCTCCAGAGTACAGGAAGGGGGAATTGTTTATACGATTGATACAACCGGTAAACTGCAATCGTATCTGAACAAGCTGCTGGAAGAAAAAAGTTCCGTCAGCAGTGAAGAAAAATCACAGATATATGAGGATTTGCAGACCTTCAATGAAAGCTTTTCGGACAATGACTTTTCGGAAGTCTACGAAGCGAAAAGTGATATAGACCATGACCTCATGTCTTACACGGATACTGTCATTGCGGATAACAAAGATAAACTCGAGGAAAAATATGGAGAGGGATGTTACGTGGAAGTGGAAGCGGAGGATACGGGGCTGGTCAGTTTCTCCTCAGATGGTTTGGAAGAGGTGGACGAAGAGTCTTTTACGAAAGAGATATTTGACAGTTCTCCGAAAATGAATGATTTGCGCAGTGATGAGAAGATGGAGGCCGGTTCGTCTGTATATCGGATTGTGACAGGTCAGGATTGGGAACTGATTATTCCGGTGAATGAGGATAATTATAATCGGATTCTGAGCTATCAGGAAGAAGGATACAGCACATTACAATTGACCTTCAATAAAGATAATTTTGAAACAAGCGCTTCTTTTTCCTGCAGGGAAAAGGATGATGGTTATTATATCATATTGTATTTTAATAATTATGTGCAGAGATACCTTGATCAGAGATATCTGTCTGTGGAGTTATTGCTTTCTGAGACAGATGGCCTGAAGATACCTTCCAGTTCCCTTATAAATAAAGAGGTGTATAAGATACCGTCTGAGTATCTGACCCAGGGGAGTAATTCCAGTGAAAAGAACCAGGTCAATGTCCTGACGACAAATAAAAAAGGGGAAGAGGTGCTGACCCAGGTAACCGTGACGAGATATAGGACAGAAGGAGATTACGTACTGGTTACTTCCAGCGAGCTGAAAAAAGGTGATAAGATATCAGATTTGGAAAAATCAAAGACGTACACCTTAAAAGATACCAGCATTCTGCAGGGAGTATATGTGGTGAATCGAGGTTACGCGGTGTTTGAACCGGTGACCATTCTGCAAAGAAATGAAGACTATTGTATTATTTCCACAGATGACAGTGATGTCGAGTTATATGACAGAGTGATACTGAACAGTGATACGATCGAGGAGAATCAGGTAATATATTAAAACAATGTTTAGCATGCGGGACATGAAGTATCAGTGTTTGAGAATCATCGTTGTATTGTCGGTTAGGAGTGTAGGAGTAGAGATGCTGAAAGAGAATTTAGAACAGGTGAAGAGGAATATCGAGGCAGCTTGCCGGAGATCGGGGAGGAATCCCGAGGACATCACCCTGGTGGCTGTCAGTAAAATGAAACCGCTCCAGGATATCGAGACCTTGCTCGAAACAGGGCAGTTGGATTATGGAGAAAATTATGTGCAGGAACTTTGCGATAAGTATGAACATATCAGCAGTCCGGTGCGTTGGCACATGATCGGGCATTTGCAGACCAATAAAGTAAAGTATATTATTGACAAGGTAGTCTTGATTCACTCTGTGGATTCCGTGCATCTGGCGAAACAGATAGAAAAGGAAGCGGCGAAGAGGAATCTTATGGCACAGATTTTAATTCAGGTAAATATCGCAGAAGAAGATACCAAGTTTGGCATCGGTGAAGATGAAGTATTCCGGATGATTCATGAGATCAGCCGATTCCCTCATATACACATCAAAGGTTTGATGACAAGCGCGCCGTTTGTAGAAAACCCGGAAGAAAATCGTTGTTATTTTAAAAAATTACATGAATTATTTGTTGACATTGGGAGGAAAAACATTGATAATGTATCTATGGAGATTCTATCCATGGGAATGACGAATGATTATGAGATCGCCATTGAAGAAGGCGCCACCATGGTGAGGGTGGGAACCGGTATTTTTGGCGAGCGACATTATAATAAATAACAGGGAGGATAAGGCATTGATCAAGTTTGCTGAGAAGTTTTTAAACATGATGACGTTAAATGATTCTGAAGAAGGAACGGATGAATTTGACGAGGAATACGATGAGATAACAGACGAAAACAATGAAAATGTGGATTATGAAGAGGAGGAGATGGGTGAGACGCCGAAGAAACCGATTCTCTCTTTCCGCCGTAAGAAGGTGGAAAAGGAAGAGGAAGAGGAGGGAACCCAGGAATCTGAAGGCAGAGTAATTCCGTTTAATGGAAGGCAAGAAGAAGGTGAAGTTGTGAAAGTAATCAAACCGCAGGAATTTAACGAGGCACAGATTGTAGCAGAATTTCTTAAGGATGGCAAAACGATTGTGGTGAATCTGGAGGGAATCGAGATCAGTCAGGCACAGAGGATCATTGATTTCATTGGAGGGGCCAGCTTTGCCGTAGATGGTTCTCTGAAGGCGATATCCAATAATATTTTTATTGTGGCGCCAGGCAATATTGAGGTGTCCGGTGATTTGAGGGATGAGATTATAAGCGACAGCATGCTGTCTCCTGAATTGACGAAGTTTTGAGAGGATATAAACGCATGTTCCTGTGGACAGGGAGGTTTTCTTGAAATCCCTGTCCACTTCGTCTGTATACGTAGATTTATTATAAATATTTATCCGTCGAAAGGGGTATCATGTTATGTTGAAGAAACAGCTGGAAGTGAAGGCTGAAGGAAAAAAGGTGTATGATATTGTAATCCGTGACAGCTTTGACGGACTCGCGGAGGAGATGAAAGATTTTGGGATTCAGAAGAAACGATTGTGTATCGTGACAGAAAGTCGGGTTGGGGCGATCTATCTCACAAAGATTGTTGCATTGCTGGAGCCTCTTTGCAGGAAAGTGGAAGTGTTTGTATTTCCAGAGGGAGAGGACAGTAAGAATCTGCATACTGTGAACCAATTATACCAGTTCCTGATAGAGAAAGAATTTGACAGGAAGGATATGCTGATCGCTCTTGGCGGAGGAGTTGCCGGGGACCTGACAGGGTTTGCGGCGGCGACCTATCTGCGGGGAATTGATTTTGTGCAGGTGCCGACCAGTCTGTTGGCACAGGTGGACAGCAGTATCGGTGGAAAGACCGGCGTAGATTTTCAGTCCTATAAAAACATGGTGGGAGCGTTCTATATGCCCAAGCTGGTATATATTAATATCAATACGATTCAGTCTCTGCCGGAAAGGCAGTTTCAAAGTGGGCTTGGTGAGGTGATCAAGCACGGATTGATTCGGGATAAACACTATTTTGAATGGGTGCGGGCCAACAAAGAGGCCATTGCCCGGAGAGACCCGGAAAGCCTGGCCGTTGTCGTGGAAGGAAGCTGTAAGATCAAAAGAGCTGTAGTGGAAGAAGATCCAAAGGAACAGGGAGTTCGCGCCTGTCTGAACTTTGGACATACTTTCGGGCATTCTATCGAGAAATTAATGAACTTTCAGCTGACACATGGAGAATGTGTGGGGATCGGCTGTGTGCTGGCATCTGCCATGTCCTGCCGCAGAGGATATATCACAGAAGAGGAATATGAGGATATCAAAGAACTGTTTGCCTATTTTCATTTTCCGGAACTGCCGGAAAGTCTGGATCCGTCGGAGATTATCCGGGAGATGCGCCATGACAAAAAAATGGAGCATGGCAGGATAAAATTCATCATGCTGCAAAAAGTAGGAGAGGCCAAAATATATACCGATGTGACGGAGGAGGAGATGTCTTATCCATTCCAGGTGGCAGCCGTACCTGAAAAAACGATTTCATCGGCGGAGACGGGACTTACAGAGAATTCACCCCAGGGAACAGCGGGTATATCGTAATACAGCGGGAGTATCATTATGAAAAGTCGGATAAAAGTTTTAGCTGGTTGCGCGATACTGGTTCTGATTGATCAGCTTTCAAAACTCTGGGTATTGAGATATCTGAAAGGGCGAGATGCGATTCCCCTGATTCCCGGTGTGTTTGAACTTCTTTATGTAGAGAATCGGGGCGCTGCGTTTGGCATTCTGCAAAACAAACAGTGGGTGTTCCTTATCATAGGAATTTTGGTTCTTGCGCTGCTTTTGTGGCTGCTGCCGGGAATCCCAGGAGAAAGAAGGTACCTGGGGATGAAATACTGCCTGTATTTTGTCGGAGCCGGCGCTGTGGGAAATATGATTGACCGGATTTTCCGGGGATATGTTGTCGATTTCCTGTATTTTAAACTGATTGATTTTCCTGTATTTAATGTGGCAGATATTTATGTGACCACTTCCTGCTTTATCCTGATCGTCCTGGTTGTTTTCTTCTATAAAGATGAGGATTTCAACAGGATGTTCGCAAAAAGGCCTTCCAATTTAAAGAAATAAGAGAAGGCAGGTCCCTGTTCATGACGATTCCGATAATTGCTTTCTGGCTAATTCCTGGAATCCTTTAAAGGTACGAAGTCAGGCAGCAAATAAGATGAGCGGCGAATATGAGGGTATCCTATGGAAGAAAAAAAAGAACAAAAAATATATTATACAGTCGAACTGGAACAGGACGGTATGCGAATCGATCAGTTCCTGGCAGCGGAGATGAAGGATCATTCCCGGTCCTATATTCAGAAACTGATCAAAGAGGAACAGGTGCAGTTAAACGGGCGGTCGGTGAAACCGTCTGCCCGGTTGCAGGCGGACGATCAGATTCTCATGATAGTACCACCCTTGCAGGAACTGGAAGTGCTGCCCGAGGAGATGCCTTTGGATATTCTCTTTGAAGATGATGATGTGATTTTAATCAACAAACCAAAAGGAATAGTGGTCCACCCCTGTCCGGGGCGCTGTTCGGGAACGTTGGTCAATGGATTGCTGGCTCACTGTAAAGATCAGCTTTCCGGGATAAACGGTGTGCTGCGGCCGGGAATTGTTCATCGAATCGACAAGGATACCACAGGAGTTCTGGTCGTATGCAAGACAGATCTCGCCCATAAAAGTCTGGCGGAACAGCTAAAAGAGCATTCAATCACCAGGAGATACGAGGCGATTGTCTACCATAATTTTGAGGAAGAAGAAGGGACGATCGACGCCCCGATCGGACGGAATCCGAACGATCGCAAAAAAATGGCTGTAGAATACAAAAACGGGAAACCGGCCGTCACCCATTACCGGGTGGTCAGTCATCTTAATCACCGCTTCAATCATATCGAGTGTCGGCTGGAGACGGGAAGGACTCACCAGATCAGGGTACACATGGCAAGTATCCATCATCCGTTGTTAGGCGATGAAGTGTACGGCCCGAAAAATGAGAGGAAGCATCTTCAGGGACAGTGCCTCCATGCGAGGACGCTTGGTTTTATCCATCCCCGCACCGGGACATATATGGAATTTGAGGCACCATTGCCGGAGTATTTTACTACTCTTCTGAGAAAGCTCAGTCAGTAATTTTATGTTATGGTGAAAGAAAATGCGCAAAAGGTAACGGTTTTCTGAAACAGCAGGAAAAATTAGTTCTTTACAAAAAAGCTGCCCTATGATATAGTTGCAGATGTATCAGCGCCGGAAGGACGCGTAAGGAATGAACTTTTGCCAGGATAGGGAGATACTCCGACCTTGTCTTCGTAAAGGTGGTCATAATTTAAGGAGGATTAGAACATGATAACGAAAGAGATGAAACAGGAACTGATCGCGAAGTATGGAAGAAGCGAAGGGGATACCGGATCGCCGGAAGTACAGATTGCGATTCTCACAGCAAGAATCAACGATCTTCAGAATCATTTTAAGGCGAACCCGAAGGATCATCATTCGAGAAGAGGTCTGCTCAAGATGGTAGGTCAGAGAAGGAATCTTCTTGCTTATCTGAAGAGCAAAGATATCGAGCGCTACAGAACGTTGATCGAGCAGTTAGGTCTTAGAAAGTAATATTAGAGAACATTTTGGGTGCTGCCTGTGCGGCACCTTTTTTCGTATAAAAGCTTGTTGATCCTTTCCCGTAGCATACGCTTACCCTTAAGCCGCTAGAGCATATCCGGCAGATAGGATAGGTTGCCGTAAAGGGGGAAATATTCGGGAAATTTCTGTGTCGTTGCGTTGTATTTTCTGTTGAAATACGGTACTATATTATAGAGATTGTGTTAAAAAAGTTGTAAGAAGCATATGTCCGGTGAATTTGGAATCGTTATATTTTTTGTATTTTTGCCGTAGTACATGGCGGATTGGGAGATTTTTATGAGCAGAGCAATAAAAGGAATTATCGCAGTGGTTGTCATTGCCGGGATCGCGGCAGCTGTCTGGCAGTGGAATCTCTATGAACAGAAATTAGAACTTCGAGAAGAGGCATTATTATATTTTGAAGAGGAAGATTATTCCAAAACGATTCGGTATCTGGAAAGTGCGCTGGAAAAAAACTCCATTCTTGCCGGCAGCCTTGATAATGATATGACATGTTACCTGACAGAAAGCTATTACCAGCTGGAAGATTACGCGGAGGCGGAAAATATCTATGACACTCTGTTAAAGGAGAACAATAGTGCCCGTTACTATCAGCTGAAAGGAAGGTGTGCCAGAGAAGCGGAGGAATATGACCGGGCCGTGAGTATCTATATGGAAGGCTGGGAAAATACTGGCGAGACAGATTTTTTGCAATTGGTTTGTGAGATTTATGTGGAACAGGAACAGTTCGAGCAGGCTCTTGAGGTTGTACAGCAGGGAATCAGTGCCGAAGGAGATTCCAAACAGGAGTTTATGTATCTGGAAGTCATCATCTATGAGAAATCCCAGGATTATTCCGCAGCTTATGAGGCAGTCTGCGCGTATTGCGATTTATATCCGGAAGATGATGATGCCCAAAAGGAAAGAACATTTTTATCGACCCGTATTTAAACACAGATAAAAAAATAAAAATAAAATCAAAAACGATGACGGTCAATTGGTTGACACTCTATCCAATCAATGATAAAATTGATGCAATACTAAAATAACAAGGGGGGATACGGGCAATAAAAAGACTGTTATGATTAGCATATTTTATATCTTGATGCCGCTTTAAGAAGGCGGACAGGAGATTTTAGATAATTGGTAATGTATAGCGGTTCTTTTTTTTGTCTATACTGCATGATATGGCTGCCAGTTTTTAGGAATGGCGTTCTGCCTTTGTGCGGTTCTGCGGTATCGCAATATATAATACTAATCGAATGCATCTACCAGCAGTTATTGTTCCGGTTATTTTTAGTCTGTAATTCTATAACGTGGCGACAGCAAAGAGTATGAGGAAAGCTGTCCAACATTTTTTTAGTAAAGGAGAAATTACTATGGTATCACAAAAAATCACGGTTAACAACTCACAGGGACTTCACATGAGACCAGCAGGCGTTTTCGCGAAAGGCGTTGCGAAATACGAATCTGACGTAACGATTAATTTCAATGGCAAAGCGATCAATGCAAAGAGCCTTCTGAACATTATCGGTGCCTGCATCAAATGTGGCGCTGAAATCGAGATCGAGTGCAACGGTCCAGATGAAGAAGAAGCTTTAAAAGGTGCTGTTGAACTGATTGAATCCGGCCTTGGCGAATAATTATAATAAGTGTCAAACAGGAACTGACGTTTATTATAAGGCAAATAATGGGAATAATTTTGAGGTGGAAAAAACATGTATACTGGTATTGGTGCATCGGCAGGGATAGGTATTGGTTCTGTCATAATCGTGAAAGAACCGTCCCTGGCATATGATAACACGACGATAAGTGATGTCGTCGCTGAGAAGGAACGCTATAATAAAGCGTTGGAAGAATGCGTTGCGAAGACGCAGGCTATGGCTGAAGACATGAAGACCCGCGTTGGAGAGAAGGAAGCGGAGATTCTGGAAGGCCATGTTCTGTTGCTCACGGATCCGGAGATGTCGAGTCAGATTGAGACGAATATTGATAATAAGATGTGTGCGGAAGCAGCTGTGGAACAGGTTTGCGATATGTACGCGCAGATGTTCGCTTCGATTGATGATGAGATGTTCCAGCAGAGAGCGACAGATGTCGGCGATATAAAGACAAGACTTCTGAAGGTCCTTCTTCAGGTAGAGGACCTGGATCTGGCAACGGTGCCGGAAGGAACGGTTCTTGTTGCGGAGGATCTCACACCATCCATGACGGCAAGCATTAATCCGGCGAATGTAGTCGGATTCCTGACAGAGATCGGTGGCAAGACTTCTCATTCTGCTATTCTGGCAAGAGCTTTGGAGATTCCGGCTGTTTTAAGCATAGACGGCATTGTCAGCAAACTGGAAAACGGACAGCTGGTGATTCTGGACGGTTCCACCGGAGAAGTATATGAGTCTCCGGATGAAGCGCTTCTCAATGAGTATACGGCCAAGAGAGCGGCTTATCTGGAAGAAAAGGCAGCCCTCCAGGCTTTCGTTGGCAAACCGAGCGCGACAGCGGATGGCAATGTTGTAGAGCTTTGCGCGAATATCGGAAAGCCGGAAGACGCTCTGAAAGTTGTGGAATGCGATGGCGAGGGTGTTGGTTTGTTCCGTACAGAGTTCCTGTTTATGGATCGCCCTCAGGTTCCTACAGAGGATGAACAGTTTGAAGCATATAAGAAGGTAGTGGAGACGCTGGAAGGTAAGCCGGTCATCATTCGTACGCTTGATATCGGCGGAGATAAGGAGATTCCGTATCTCGGACTCGAAAAAGAGGATAACCCATTCCTTGGCTTCCGCGCCATTCGTCTCTGTCTGCAGAGAGATGACCTGTATCGCCCGCAGTTAAAGGCATTGCTTCGCGCGAGCGCTTATGGCGAGCTGAAGATTATGGTGCCGATGATCTCCTTTGTGGACGAGTTCCGAGCGGTGAAGGCATTGCTTGCTGAGATTATGGCTGAGCTTGACGCCGAAGGCACTCCATATAATAAAGATATCAAGGTTGGAATCATGGTGGAAACACCGGCAGCCAGCCTGATGGCAGATGTATTTGCAAAAGAAGTAGATTTCTTCAGCATCGGTACGAATGATCTGACGCAGTATACGATGGCGGTGGACCGTGGTAATCCGGATGTTGCTTATCTGTATTCCACATATAACCCGGCAGTCCTTCGTTCGATTGAAAGAGTGATCAAGGCGGCAAAGGCGGAAGGTACTATGGTTGGTATGTGTGGTGAAGCTGCGGCGGATCCGTTGCTCACACCATTGTTGCTTTCCTTTGGATTGGATGAGTTCAGCGTGAGCGCTACTTCTATCCTGGCGACAAGAAAGGTCATCTCTCTTTGGACGATGGAAGAGGCGAACGCGGTTGCTGAGAAGGCGATGAGCATGACAACAGAGGCTGAAGTTCAGGCATATCTGAAATCTGTTGCAAAGTAAGGCAATAGTGCTTCGAGATGAATCGCGAAGAAATCAGTAGCATTATATAATGAAAAACGGGGTCGTTACACGACATATTACGATATGTGCAGCGACCCTGTTTTTGTTTGCCAGGGGAATAGTAACAAGAGGAGGCGGGTTGATGGCCGCAGAATTTAATGAAGAACAGAAAAAAGCGATTATGCATGAGAATGGTCCAGCCATGGTCCTGGCTGGCCCCGGCTCAGGAAAAACACTGGTAATTACCTACCGGGTACAGTGGCTGATCGAGCAGGCTGGCATTCATCCCTCTCATATTTTAGTAATCACATTTACGAGGGCTGCCGCGAAAGAGATGGAAGAACGGTTTCGAAAACTGTCAGGAGGAGAGAATGTTCCTGTTATGTTTGGCACGTTCCATTCCGTTTTTTTTATGATTCTTCGTTATGCTTATCATTATACCGGCAGCAATATTGTCAGGGAGGAGGACCGACGTCGATATATCAAGGAATGTGTCGATGAGACGGACCAGGAGATTGAAGACGAGACAGAATTCATTTCTGGCATCCTCAATGAAATCAGCCATATCAAAGGTGAGATGATCGCATTGTCCCATTATCACAGCAGCAATTGCTCTGATGAACTGTTTGTAAAAATATACCAAAATTACGAAGAGCGGCTGCGCAGAAATCAGATGCTGGATTTTGACGATATGCTGGTCTTTTGTTATGAACTGCTCAGGGATAGACCGGATATTTTGCAGATGTGGCAGCAGAAATTTCAGTATATCCTGGTGGATGAATTTCAGGATATCAATCGTGTGCAGTATGAGATTGTAAAAATGCTTGCCGGAGAAAAAGCGAATCTTTTCATTGTCGGAGATGACGATCAGTCCATCTATCGGTTCCGCGGCGCGAAACCGGAGATTATGCTGGGATTTGAAAAAGACTATCCGACTGCAAAGAGAATGATTCTAAACATAAATTATCGATGCAGTCAGGAGATTGTGGACAGCGCGGAGCGATTGATCCGGCATAATAAAAAACGTTTTGAAAAGCATTTGACAGCAGCCAGGGGAAGTAAATTACCCATTATATATCGACAACCCGCAGATGCGGGAGAAGAATGCAGTGAGATCGTAAATGGCATTCGATTTTATATGAGCAAGGGAATCCCGGATGAGGAGAT
>JAJQDO010000038.1:0-1720 GCA_021202175.1 Clostridiales bacterium
TGGAAACTATGGGATCATGTTTATCGGTGTTGCCATGGCCGGATACTTTGGCCCACAGAATATGCGCAGCGTTTATAACGGCAGCGGCGCTTATCGGAACGCGTTTTTGATTGCCTGTGTTTTGAGCGGAATCGGAATTGTCCTTACCATGCTTTATCGTCTGATGACGGCGAGGAAGGCTTGACGCCATATCAAGCTGGAAACGAAAAAATGACTGGGTGTCTGTAAAGGGACGCCCGGTCATTTTTGTCATTGATACGATTTTTTATGTAGATAATATGAAATATTTTTTTATTTTGTTGTATTTTCCACGTCTACTCTTTTTATGGATTCATTTTTTAGGGAATATCCGGTGCGCTTTTTAACATTTCCAGAAAAAGCTGTAGTACCGGATTTGAATTACTTCCTTTCCATAGAGCGACGACGTCTATAATCTCGCTTTCCCCTTCTAAGGGAATAAAGACCAGTTCGTTGGATTGTTTTACATATTTGATGGCAGCTTCCGGCAGGATGGTAATGCCTAACCCGGTAGCGACAAGAATCATTAAGGTCTCGATATCCGAAGAAACGCCGATGACATGAGGGATAAATCCCGCTTCGGCAAACTTATCGGGAATAAAGTTCTCATAATCTTTGGCGCTATTGGTTTCAAAATATTTGGTGAGGAAGAAATCATCCTTGCGCAGGTCGTAGCGGCGGATGGAACTTAATTGCGCATAAGGATGCGACGGATAAAGAACGGCATAGAGACGTTGTTTATCGATGCAGATGGATTGTAAGTCATGCAGTTCCGTATTTGCGTAACAGATATTGATCGCCACATCCAGAATCCCCCGGTCTACGTAGCTGATGAGGTCCAGGTGCGATTCCCGGAAGAGCTGAAAGGAGACGGTGGGATATTGTTGATAGAAATTTTTCATTAAAGTGCCGATACTCGTATTCTCCTGGCCCTTTACGTAACCGATATTGATGGAACCGGAGAATCCGCTGGCCGCTTTTTTTACTTTGTCGACAGCTGCGTTGGTACGCGCGAGAATTGATTTCGCCTCTTTTAAGAATACCTCACCTGCCGGCGTCAGACGGATGTTGCGTTTCTCGCGGATAAACAGTTCGACGCCAAGCTGTTCTTCCAGGGCGTGAATATGCTGCGTAATCGCGGTCTGCGATATATAGTGTGCCTGTCCTGCCTTGGTAAAATTAAGATATTCTGCGGCAGTGACAAAATATTTGAGTTGATTGGTCGTCATAATAGCTTCTCTCCCTTACTGCGAAAATATATATCATAATCGAATACATTTTTGTTTCGTGATTCTATACTTGGATACTATGCATGGAATGATTGCTGGAACTGATATATTCAAGTTGAGTATCTTCTGCTATTGAGGAAGAATCTTTGTTATCTTAAAATCAAATCCTATCATAAGCTTTTACTTATTATATTCTCAAAATCTATCAAAATCAAGGTAATTTATCACAAAAAGGCCCCATATCATAAGGAAAACCTTATAAAATGCCACGAATCCATTATTTTTTCTTTGTTGAATTTTCAGATATCATAAAGACAGGGAAAAACAAACCTGTTAAATAAAAAACAAAGGAGGCAAAAAAATGGGTGAACAAGTGAAATCTAAGAGACGGCCACCAGACCCGAATTCGGCAAAGTATAAGCTGGGCCAGATTGCGGCAAAGGCATATTCGGATGCGCAGGAGGCAGAGGTCA
>JAJQDO010000038.1:1730-3987 GCA_021202175.1 Clostridiales bacterium
GAGGCGAGATGGTCGGCTGGTGCTCCAGCAATTTTCCGGTAGAGATTCCGGAGACGCTGGGACTGGCGGTCTGTTACCCGGAGAACCAGGCGGCAGGGATCGCGGCGAGAGGCGGCGGTGAGCGGCTCTGTAACATCAGCGAGGCTGACGGTTATTCCAATGATATCTGCGCTTACGCGAGAATCTGCCTGGCTTACGCGAAGATCAAGGATGCCCCGGAGCAGAACATGCCACAGCCGGATTTCCTGCTGTGCTGCAATAACATCTGCAACTGCATGATCAAATGGTATGAAAACCTTGCTAAGGAACTGGATATTCCGATGATCATGATTGATATTCCTTTTAACCCGGATTACGAAGTTTCCGACGAAGAGGTTGCTTACATCAGAGCACAGTTCTGGGATGCGATTCATCAGTTGGAAGCGATCACCGGGAAAAAATGGAGCGATGAAAAATATAAAGAAGTCATGGAATATTCGGGACGTACGAGCCGTGCCTGGCTGGCGGCAACATCCTGTGCCCGCTACACCCCATCACCTTTTAACGGCTTTGACCTCCTGAACCATATGGCGGTCATGGTAACGGCAAGAGGAAAGAAGGAAGCTGCCGATGCTATGGAGACACTGCTGAAAGAATATGAAGAGAATCATGAAAAGGGCGTTTCCACCTTCCGTACCGAAGAGAAACACCGCATCATGTTTGAGGGCATCGCCTGCTGGCCGTGGCTGCGCGTGACCTCGACAGGACTTAAGAGCCGGGGCATCAACATGGTCACCACCATCTACGTGGATGCTTTCGGATTCATTTACAAAGATTTTGACGACATGTGCCGTGCCTATGCGAAAGTGCCGAACGCAATCAATCTGGAGCTGGCAAGAGATAAGCGTGTGAAGCTGTGTAAGGACAATCATGTAGAGGGTCTTTTGGTACATACTAATCGTTCCTGCAAACTCTGGAGCGGTTTTATGTATGAGATGAGCAGACAGATCGGTGAAGAGTGTGATATCCCGGTAACCAGCTTTGACGGCGACCAGGCTGACCCGAGGAATTTCTCCGAAGCACAGTATGACACACGCGTACAGGGGCTGACCGAGATTATGGAACAGAGAAAGGAGGGGAAATAGATGAGCGTAGCAACGATTTTAGAACAGTTTCATCAGATCGCGACCAATCCGGGGGCACAGAAGAAAAAATATCTTGACCAGGGGAAAAAAGTTGTGCTGATGGCTCCCGTATATACCCCGGAAGAGATCATTCATTCCATGGGGTGCGTGCCGATAGCGGCCTGGGGAGCAGACATCGAGCTGCATGAATCGAAACGGTATTTCCCGGCATTCATCTGCTCGATCATGCAGAGCATTGTAGAGCTTGGTATGAAGGGAACCTATGACGGGGTCAGCGCAATCGTGATTCCGAGTTTATGCGACAGCTTGAAGGTCCTGGGCGAGAACTGGAAATATGCCGTGCCATCCATCCCGTTTATTCCGATGACTTATCCGCAGAATAGAAAGCCAACTTACGGCGAAGAATTCACAAGAGCCGGGTATCGGAAAGTAATCGGTCTTCTGGAAGAGGCGACCGGCATCACATTTGCGGATGAAAAGCTGGCGGAATCGATTAAAGTATATAACGAACACAACCAGGTGATGCGGGACGTGGAAGAAGTCCTGGCAGGCCATTCCGAGATTACGGCATCACAGAGAAACGACATCTTCAAGAGTGCCGGATTCATGCTGAAGGAAGAGCACACTGCATTGGCGAAAGAACTGCTGGAAGAACTGCGCAAAGCACCGGAGACGGCGGATAAGATCAAGATTATGACCACCGGCATTCTGGCGGATAGTCCTTCCCTGCTTTCGATCATCGAGGAAAATGATTTCCAGATCGTCTGTGATGATGTGGCAGCGGAGAGCCGCCAGTACCGCACGGATGCGCCGGAAGCGGAGACGGCTCTTGACAGTCTGGCAAAGAAGTTCTGCCAGATGGATAACTGCTCGATTCTCTATGACGTGGAGAAGAAGCGGGTGCAGATGATTGCGGATCAGGCAAAGAAATATGGCGCCAAAGGCGTGGTATTGATTCTGACGAAGTTCTGTGACCCGGAGGAATTTGACTATCCGCTGATTCGCAGAGCCTGTGTAGCAGAAGGGATTCCGGTTCTTCTCATCGAAGTTGACCGTCAGATGACGGACTATGCCCAGGCCAGGACCATGCTGGAAGGGTTCCGGGATATGCTGGCATGTTGAAGTGTCCGACG
>JAJQDO010000330.1 GCA_021202175.1 Clostridiales bacterium
TACGCCTGATGTGCCTGCACATAGCAGGCGAAAAACCGCAGGCCGGACGGCAGGAGCATCAGCTTCTCCTCGGCAAATGCACGGTCACTCTTCAGCGGAAGATGAAGAAGCACGGTGGCCATGGCGGCGGCAAAGGCGGCCATCGCCTTCCGTTCCCGCGGCGCGTCGGCCTCTTTGCTGACATCCGCAAAGGTTCTTTCTATCTCAGAAAGCGCATGCCGGCAAGACGAATGTTGTCTGTGGCCAGGTTCGCATAGGCATAGACCAGGCAGACAGCCGCAGTGCGGTATCTTCACTTGCCAGATACGGCTCCATCTCCTTCACAGCCTTCTCCGCCGTCGGAAACGTCATTCTTAGCGGTTCGGGCACCGATTTCCCGGAGATCGTGACCGCAGGCTGGGTGGGAGAAGATAAAATCGAAAATAGTTTTGCGACGACCACCAGCCTCTCCGATAATATCGGCTCCTACATCACCCAATGTACCGGCATAGTTGAAGACGACGACTTCGGCTCGACCAAGGTCGGCGCCTACTCAGCGTCAGAGATGACGATGCTGGATGAAGACGATGAAGATCAGGTGAGTGAGTTTACGGCCGAAGGGCATTTTGCAAGCAATCAGCGCCAGAGCCTTCTTCAGGTCGCCGTCGCTCTCCTGGACGGGACGAATTCACAGGGGTATGTGCTGATCTCTGATACAATCTTCCAATATACAACCTCAAACAGCTGGGAGTATCATTACAGAGATGAATATTTCAACGCCGATGACGACGGCATCGGCAGCGCGCTTATCGCGGAAAACTGCGTGATCGACGTCGTCGCAGGAAACTTCGACGGAAACTACGAAGGCAAGAAGAGTACCCGCTCCCGAAATAGAAATCATTAGCGAAATGAAAAAGCACCCACTCCCGGTTGACATCTCTGAATTATTCTCAAAGTTTTGGTATATTCCAAGCGAAAGAATTCAGAAAATTTTGATCGGTACAAATGAGATAATCGCTTTAGGTTCAGGCGAATATTACTATGCACCAAATTTACCTATTAATAAACATGACTTAAATACAATTATACAAAACTTAAAACAGACGCTCACCGTTCAAGAGAAATTAACTGAGCTTGAGACTTTAAATATTATTTTGTCAGTATGTCCTTCTCTTTTAGAAGACGCCCATTTTCTAAACTGGAACGGTTTCTGGAAGTCCCTTCTTTATTTGCTAAGAGGTGTAATTACGACTGATAATTGTGGTTAATGACGATTTCCAAAATTACAATTCATTTTCATGATTTCGCTGAGTGGTTATCCTCAATGTGTATGGAGGAACAGGTGATGCCTGAAAGTAAAAAATCAACGAAAATAAACTCCGAAAAAATTTGGCCTTCTTTTCGCTCCTATATCGCCATCGACCTGAAATCCTTCTACGCCTCGGTGGAGTGCGTGGAGCGTGGGCTTGATCCACTGACCACCAATCTGGTGGTGGCCGACCAGAGCCGCACGGAGAAAACCATCTGCCTGGCGGTGTCTCCTTCTTTGAAGTCCTTTGGAATCTCCGGGCGGGCGAGGCTGTTTGAGGTCGTCCAGCGGGTGAAGGAAGTCAATCAGGAACGACAGCGCCATGCGCCGGATGTATGTGGTTGCAAACCATGTGGTCAGTGAGGACATGGCAGGGCGGCACAATTCTCGCCCTTTGCGGCACTTACCGGTTACGATTCCGCTATGAATGAAACGGCACGGCTGACTGACCAGCGGGCGGAACTGGATGATGAGATGAAAGAAAAATTGTCAAAGCGAATCAACCTGCTTCAGGAAAATCTTGCGACGGCCCCTGTGGTGGAGATCACCTATTTCGTTCCCGATGAGCGTAAAGAGGGCGGTACTTACAGTACCGCTACCGGTACAATAAAGAAGATAGATAAATTTCAACGAATCATTGTGTTGACAGACGGAACGGATATTCCGATTGATGAGATCGCCGAGATTAACGGAGCAATGTTCCGTTCTTTAGATGATTCCTTTGCCTGATTGACGGGGAGCGGCTTCTACAACGGAGACCGCTCCCATGTGACAACGAGCATCTGAGCCATATGATCCCCTCTGTGATAACGAATTTTGATCCACCCACCAGTAAAAAAGGCCAATGGTATCTCCATAAAAATACATACATCGACCCGCCCACACCATGCAAAATATGCTATACTATACTCAACAGGGACGAGTACCGTCTAACGCAAATTGACAAACAGGAGGTCATGACAGCATGAGTTCACAGATTCCATCAAAAGCACCACCTGGCATAGACACAAAGCGCAAAACACTCAGTTCACTGGCAGACTTGGATAGCTTGTTTCCAACAGAGACTCCCGAATCGCTGCCGGTCAATGACCACAAAAATACATATAATCTCGTTGCCCTGATGATGTATCCGGTCAGCGTTTCTGTACGACCTGAAAAATCTTTCCTCCCTGCCGGAGTTGATTCCGACAGAAGCCGTGACCGAACTTTTGACAGATGGGATAGATTTGCAAAGCACAAAGCCGGACATCAATAATTACATTTTGACGATCAATCGTGAAATCTCAAATCGAATCAATAATGTCAAAGACCTGTTTCCCGAATGGGTGAGCTGGGACTATATCCGTCCGTTGTTCCTCATGCCAAACGGCTTCAAAAAAGACGGCATCAAGGCGGCGGGGGATTTCTACAACAGCAATCGAAACCGTTATCCCTATCAATGCTACATGAACTGGGACAGAGATGGGTGCGGGAACATCTTCAATTCCGATTACAAATTTGTTCGGCTGCTCTATGAGAAATACAGTGACAGTTTCGAGGACAAAAGCCTGGTGCGGAATGCTGGCGACCAGAAGATGGACGACCTGTATGCGTTCATCGGGCGCAATAAGAAAACGCTCATCGTCGTGGACTGTGAGAACAGCGACCCGGTCAAGCTGGCGGCGGTGCTGTCCAGCCTGAACGCCGCACAGAAAAGCGCTATTCACAAAATTATGCTGTTCGATTCCGACTACACGACGGCTGCGTGGACGACCCTTTGTCAAATGGGTATCCCCACTGACTACGATACGGAACACATTGTCGTGGGCAGAATTTATGAGCATAAATCTCAGGTGGACATGACGCTGGCAGCGAACACCTGCCGAGAAGTCTATCTGAATCAGGTCGATTCCGTGATCCTTGTCTCCAGCGACAGCGACTATTGGGCGCTCATCCAGTCCCTCCCCGGTATCCACTTTCTTGTCATGCTGGAAAAGGCTAAAAGCGGACTGCAAATCATAAATGCACTGGAAAGCCAAGGGCATCCCTATTGTTTCATTGATGACTTCTGCACCGGCGCAACCTATACCATCAAAACGAAAACGCTGCTGTCAAAATTTCAGAACAGGCAGGATGAGGCGGTCAACATCAATGTGAACACGATGCTGGACGAGGCGTTCCGCAGTACATGGGTGCAGATGAGCGACAAGGAAAAAGCAAATTTCTATGACCGGCACATCAAAACCATGCGGCTGAAAATTTCCGCAGACGGTCAGATCCGTATTGTGGTTGGGGAGTGATACTGTAAAGTATGATAGCAATCAAGTATAAAAGGAGCCATCCGGTTTGCAATGCGCAAGAGATTCAGACGACCATACAAAGTCTGTCTCATGAGGGGCGGTTAGCATCAGAAAAAACATTCTTGCACCACAGAAAAATAACCGTGTACGACCACAGCGTTCATGTTGCCGAGGTCAGTTTAGCGATAGCCAATTCTCTGCCATTCACGTTTGATACAAACTCCCTGGTCAGAGGGGCACTACTCCATGATTACTTCTTATATCACAGAAATGAAAGCGTAAAAACTTATGTCACGCATGGATACAGGCACCCTTTGGTTGCTGCGAA
>JAJQDO010000298.1 GCA_021202175.1 Clostridiales bacterium
CTGAAACAACATATAACTGTTCACCGATGTATCACGAACAGTCAAACCTATCATAAGCGAGGAGGTTATTTATGAATATATTAGATTTTGGCACGACCACAGATGGACAAAACGCCCAATTATATGTATTGAAAAATGATACGATGGAATGCCGGGTGACAGATTTCGGCACTATTCTGGTCAACCTTTTTGTCCCGGATAAGAATGGTACACCAATCGATATCGTCCTTGGATATAACAATGTCATTAAATATGAGAAAGATACACAAAGCCTCGGATGCAATGTCGGCCGCATTGCCAATCGTATCAGAGGTGCTTCCTTTACTTTAAACGACACCGTCTATACTCTGGATAAAAATGAAGGAGAGAATAACCTTCACAGCGGATTCCACCCTTATTCCAAGCGGATCTGGGCCGTGGAGAATTACAATGATACATCCATCACCTTTTCCCTGGAAAGCCCCGACATGGATCAGGGATTCCCGGGTGCCATCAAAATGCATGTGACCTACAAGCTGTCTGACAACAGATTACTCATCACTTATGAGGGGACACCGGACAAGGATACGATCATCAATATGACAAATCACAGCTATTTTAACCTGAACGGACAGGGAAACGGGGACATTCTTGAACATACCGTTTTACTTCATGCCAGCCGTTTCACTCCTTCCGACCCGGCTTTGATTCCTACCGGGGACATTCTTCCTGTGGCGGATACGCCGATGGATTTTACCAGGACAAAGGCCATCGGCCGCGATATTCACGAAAAGTATGACCAATTACTGCAGGGGCTTGGTTACGATCACAATTACTGCATCGACGACTATGACGGAACGACCCGGACCGCTGTTTGGGTCGATTCGGATCAGGCCGGCATCCATATGGAAATCGCCACAAACTATCCTGGCGTACAGATGTATACTGCGAACTATCTGAAAGACATCCCAGGTAAGGATGGCAAAATCTACCAGCCCTACGAAGCGGTCTGCTTTGAACCGCAGTTTTACCCGGACGCCATTAATCAGCCCGCATTTGTCAGCCCGATTTGCAAAGCTGGTGATAAATTCAGCAGGGAGATTCAATATACTTTTACTCATTAATATACAATATAAATTTACTCAATCATTTGCATTTACGCATTCATTCCGAAGAATATATAGACCACATTAGAGGGAAGCCCCTGTTGCTGTTTGTTGCTGTTCATAACACGCGTTGACAGCAACACAGCTCTGATGTGGTCTTTTTTTATGGACATATTGACGGAACCGGGAAAAAACTATATAATAAATGCATCCGTCAAGAAAAACATCATGACCAACTTATAAAAATTTAAAGAGAAATTATAAAAAAGGAAAAGGAGTCGAGAAGCCGACTCCTTTTCCTTAGTGGTAAAATCAGTAGTAAAATGAAAGACGTAAGGAGGAATCCGTCATGATCAATGTATTATTTATCTGCCATGGCAATATCTGCCGATCTCCCATGGCTGAATTCATTTTTAAAGATATGGTAGAAAAAAGAGGATTGGCCGACAATTTTACGATAGAGTCCTGCGCGACGAGTACAGAAGAAATCGGGCGTTCCCTGCATCCGGGAGCGAGAGCGAAACTCGATCAGATGGGCATCCCTCATCAGCGGCGCAGGGCAAGGCGACTGACAAAAAAAGATTATGAAGATTTTGATTATCTTTTATGCATGGATGAATGGAATGTCCGCAACACCAGGCGAATCATCCGCAAGGATCCGGATGATAAGGTCCACATGCTTCTGGAATATGCCGGACAGCGAAGGGAGATTGCTGATCCGTGGTATACGGACAACTTTGACGAGACATACGATGATCTCATTCTCGGCTGTGAGGCATTTCTTCAGTACCTGAAGGAGAATCGTCAACTCAGTTTTTAAGAGAACGACAAATATTATTTGTTTCTCACTTAAAAATAAGATGTAAAAGGCAATGTAGAGAAAGTTGCATAGCAAATCTCGCTAAATTTCATTTATTTTTGCGTTTTGTATGATTTATTGAAAAATGCTATAATCATGGTAAATGACATCTTATTTTATCGTTCACTATATTGATCAGAATGTCAAAAGCTATATACTTACAAATATATCTGCAAAGGAGGGAGCGGCATTGAAAAACAGAATACTTGTTCCTATGTTGTTTTTATTCTTCTGTTTCGCCTGCAGTGCCTGTCCGGCTGTCCGCGCGGAAGCCAGGGTGACAGCAGAAGAAAAAAAAGAATATATCAATGCTCTTTCCGAAGCGATCCAGGATGGTGTTGCCAGCCAGAATATGGACCTGTATGCTAAGATCGCGAAGATGACAGCCGGGAAGAATGCATTAAAGAAAGCCATCATGCAAAACAGGGCTGCACTGATGGCGGAGGGCATCGATTATCTTGATGACAGCAGCTGGTCTCATTATTATACCGTAAAGAAGTCCGGAGGGCATACGGTTTTCAGCAGCACGAAAACGATCAGCCGCAAGAAGTTTGCCAGGCGATATCAAAAGATCATGGATGGCGTGAAGGAAGTCCTTTCCTGCATCGATTCTTCGATGACGGATGCCGATAAAGCCATGGCCGTCTACTATTACCTGGCGATCAACACCACTTACAAGGACAGTTCCGATTCTCACACGGGCTATGACGTTTTGGTAAAACATACCGGCGTCTGCGATGGATTTGCGAACGCCTACGCACTGATAATGAATACCCTGGGGATTGAATGTACTGTCGTGACCAGCTATTCTCAGGACCATTCCTGGAATATGGTGAAGCTCGATGATGTCTGGTATCTGTGTGATCTGACTGACGGCATCGGCTCGGGGAGCCATAAAGGTATGGTCGTCAGCTATTCCAGCTGTCTGGTCAGCACATCGACATTTCTAACGGCACATTCCGGTTATACCATGAATGACATTTACGGAGACGGTAATTCCAGCGGATTAAGTATCCAGTCACTCACTCTCGCTTCCTCGGACTACATTCCGGCCCGTTCCGCGATCCGTGCCGGGATATCCGAAAAAACATGTATGTTTTATCATAACGGATATTGGTACTGGATATCCACAGGCAACATGCTAAAAAGATCCAAATTAAACGGCACCTCCACACAGACTATCTATAAGCCGTCAGATTCCAATCACATCGGATGGATATCAGAATTTGGCCAGACCGTATACATTTCGATCAATGACACGATCTACAAGATAAATTACAGTGGCAAGACGCTGACAAAGGTCAGAAAGGTGCTAAGCTCAGAGTATACTTATAAGGCATCCAGCTATTTCTGGCAGGTGGCTTATGTGGGCAGATTTTATGAAAAGTTCGATGGGAGCATCGGTTACTATGTCACCGATCTTGACAGTTCCAAAAAGGGAAGCGGAAAAATATCCGCAGCGAAAAGCACTAGCAGCGCCTCGACCCTCACGCTGTCAGATACGACAGTGACACTGCGGGCCGGCTATCACGAACAATTATATGTCTATAACATTTCTCCTTCCATCTCCGATCCTGTCCAGTGGAAAAGCTCCAGGACCAGGGTGGCCACGGTAGATGAAAACGGGTATGTCACGGCAAAGAAAAAAGGGACAGCTGTCATTACCGCTTATATAGGAAATGTAAAGGTAAAATGCAAAATAAAAGTAACCGGATATACGATCACTTATAATAACGCGGGAATAAATTCATCCGAAAATGTCGCGACAGCGACAGGGAAGAAGAAAATCGTACTGAAAAGTCCAACGAGAAGCGGCTATGTTTTCCAGGGATGGTACTCTGATAAGAATTATACAACACGGGTTCGTTCAATCAAAAAGGGAAACACAAAAAACATCACCCTATATGCCAAGTGGAAAAAGAAATA
>JAJQDO010000159.1 GCA_021202175.1 Clostridiales bacterium
TGGCTCAGCTGGTTAGAGCGCCGCCCTGTCACGGCGGAGGTCGTGGGTTCGAATCCCATCCGGGTCGTTAATCCATTCGATTGATTCGTATGGATATTTTATAGAGATTGTCATAGATTATATGGCATATGCTATAAAATAATATTTATATATGGGATCTTAGCTCAGCTGGGAGAGCATCTGCCTTACAAGCAGAGGGTCATAGGTTCGAGCTCTATAGGTCCCATATGCCGATGTGGCTCAATTGGCAGAGCAGCTGATTTGTAATCAGCAGGTTAACGGTTCGAGTCCGCTCATCGGCTTCTCACTGTATTATAATGATACAGTGAAATGGGTGGATTCCCGAGTGGCCAAAGGGGACAGACTGTAAATCTGCTGCAAATTGCTTCGGTGGTTCGAATCCACCTCCGCCCATTAAGATATCTGTGATATCTTTTTATTAATTTTATATCGCGGGGTAGAGCAGTCTGGTAGCTCGTCGGGCTCATAACCCGGAGGTCGTTGGTTCAAATCCTTCCCCCGCAACTTATGCCCAGATAGCTCAGTTGGTAGAGCAGAGGACTGAAAATCCTCGTGTCACTGGTTCAATTCCGGTTCTGGGCATATGGGATATTAGCTCAGTTGGTAGAGCACTTGACTTTTAATCAAGTTGTCCGGGGTTCGAATCCCCGATGTCTCATGGATGAAACCGTTGAATTATTCAACGGTTTTTTCTTTTATTTGAAATTCTTATCTGGATTTATTGGATTTATTGTATAAATAACTTCGAATAAAAATCCTGTGGCCTGTGTAAGTAATGTCTTATATTCTTTAAATTAATATATTTATAATATGATTTATAAGAATATGACATTTGAGAGGATGATTGTTTTGGATGCGCCTGTTTATAATAAATTGTGTGATTTAAAAAAAGAAAATCGAATTCCTTTTCATATGCCTGGACATAAAAGAAAGAAGCAGAATATTTTTGAAAATGTATGGGATTTTGATATTACGGAAATTGCAGGATATGATAATCTGCACCATCCGGAAGGAATCATTAGAGACTCTATGAACGGTTTAAAAAAAATATATCAGACAAAAGAGTCATGGTATCTTGTCAATGGAAGTACGACAGGAATTTTGGCTTCTATTTCATCCTGCTGTGGGCCGGGAGATGCGATACTGGTCAGTCGCAATTGTCATAAATCCGTATATAATGCCATTCGTCTTTTCCATTTGCAGGCGTATTACTTTTCATGTTCCATATCTGAAAAATATGATATCGTTCAGGGGATACAGGCAGAGCAGGAAGAAGAAATCAAATCAGTGTTGCAATCTCATGATAATATCAAAGCAATCATTCTGCCTTCGCCAACTTATGAAGGGGTCATTATGGATATTGGAAAGATAAAGAGTATCACAGAAGAATATGATGTGAAACTGATTGTGGATGAAGCTCATGGAGCGCATTTGATGTTTCATGAATACTTTCCAAAAAGCGCTGTAAAATGTGGGGCAGATCTAGTTGTACAGAGCACACATAAGACCCTTCCGGCACTGACTCAGACAGCTCTTCTGCATCTGTGTTCCAATCGTGTTTCCGCACAGAAAATCAGCGATAGATTATCAATATTGGAATCTTCCAGTCCGTCTTATATTTTAATGGCTTCTGCTGAATATGCTGTTCAATATATGGATGAAAATGTGGATATTGTAGAGAAATATGTGGATAACCTTAAAGAATTTCGAAGTGAATGTAGAAGATTAAGACATTTACATTTAATTGAGAAAGAAGATTTAATGTGCAAAGATTATGATAATAGCAAGTTGGTATTTTCAGTAAAGGATACAAATATAAATGGAATTGAATTATTTCAATTATTATTTCAAAAGAATCATATTGAATTTGAGATGGCAGATCGGTCAAATTGTGTAGGAATGACATCGGTTTCTGACAGGAAAGAGGATTATGATATATTATTTCATGCACTTAAAAAGATTGATGACACGTTGTGTGGAGAATATTCTGATTTCAAATCAAGGACTGATATAAAAAATTATATGGAATATATACCGGAAAAAATATTAGAATCGTGGGAGTGCAGTGAATTTATGAAAATAGAATGTAACCTGGAGGAGGCGGAAGGAAAAATATCGGGTGACTATGTGATGCTTTATCCGCCGGGAATCCCTTTATTGGTTCCGGGAGAAAAAATAGTAAAAGAAATAGTGGAAAATATAAGATATTACATTTATAATGGATATAATGTCTATGGATTGTCCGGCGAAAAAATAATCGTCCTGGAACTATGAAGGGAGAAATCTATGCGGGGAATTTTCATTGTAATGGAAGGACCGGACGGCTCGGGAAAAACAACGCAGATGAATCTTTTGAAGGAATATCTGGATAAAAAAGAATATGAAACGGTAATCACCAGAGAGCCGGGTGGAACTGCAGTGGGAGAGGCAATCAGAAATATTATTTTGACGCCGGACTCTGATGAAAGGTCGGATACGAAATAGAAGCTTTTATCTGCAGCTGGAAGAGCGCAGCTTTTGGCGGAAGTGAGCAGAGCGGATTTGGAAAGCGGGAAAATCGTGATCAGTGATCGTTTCGTGGATTCCTCCATCGTATATCAGGGGATAGCCAGGGGGCTCGGCGCTGAGATTGTTTCTGCAGTTAATGTTCCGGGCATCGGAGATTGTCATCCTGATGGTATCTTCTTTATAGATATTTCTGAACAGGAGGGCCTGAAAAGAAAGAAATTTCAAAAAAAGCTGGACAGGATAGAGCAGGAAAGCATTGATTTTCATTGTATGGTTTCAAAAGGATATCGCAAGGTATTGTCGGGGAGGCCGGAGGTTATTCATATCGATGGTTCAGATTCAGTCCATAATATTCACAAAGAGATATGTGAGATGGTTGAAAAATTGATATTGACAAAAGAGCGTGATGATTAAAATCGGTATCAATGGGAAGAACATGAATATGAAAAGGATGGTAAAATGTCAGATTTGAAAGACATTCTTGGAAATGAAAGATTAAAAAATCATTTTAGAGCAGCAGTGGAACAGCAAAAGGTTTCGCATGCATACATCATAGAGGGAGAGAAGGGCAGTGGGAAAAAAGCGATAGCCTCTGCTTTTGCTAAGGTTTTGCAATGTGAGCATAAAAATGAACAGAAAAAATACATTTCTGATATGGATGCCTGTGGAAAATGTGAATCGTGTATCCAGATGGAACATAAAAATCATCCAGATGTTCTATGGATTACCCATGAAAAGCCGAATGTTATCAGTGTTCAGGAAGTCAGAAGCCAGATTGTCAATTCGATAGAGATTATGCCTTATAAAGGCCCATATAAAATATATATTATTGATGAGGCAGAGAAGATGAACGCCTCTGCTCAGAATGCGCTTTTAAAATCAATAGAAGAACCGCCCTGGTATGCTGTGATTCTATTGCTCACTTCCAACCGAGGGGCATTTTTGCCGACCATTCTTTCAAGATGTATTTTATTGACCGTTAAGCCGGTTTCGAATGCTTTGGTAAATGAATATTTAACGGAGCAATATCATATTGAAAAAGAAACGGCAGAGTTTTGTGCCGAATTTTCTATGGGAAACATAGGAAAGGCTTTGAATATGGCTTTATCTGAAGATTTTAAAATGATGCGTGATTTTTCTGTTTCATTTTTGAGGTATATTCATGAAATGGAGCCTTTTGAGATTGATGAGAAAGTAAAGCAATTAAAAAACTGGAAGGAATCTGTCGATGATTTTTTGGATTTTATATTAATATGGTGTCGAGATATTCTGATGATCAAGATTCGGGATGACAAAGATATTCTTATCTTCAGGGAAGAGTATCCTTATATCAAAAAACAGAGCGAAATAGCTTGCTATGAGGGATTAAACAAGATTTTTTTAAAGATTGACCAGACGCGAATGAGGATTCGTTTTAACGTGAACTATGATCTGTCACTGGATGTTTTGTTGATGGATATTAGAAATATATTTATATATAAATAAAAATGGAGGCAGTAATGATTAAAGTAATCGGTGTCCGATTTAGGGATAATGGAAAAATATACTATTTTTCTGCCGGCAATCTGAATGTGCAGGTGGGGGATAATGTGATCGTAGAGACAGCTCGCGGTGTGGAATACGGCAAGGTTGTTCTTAGTAACAGAGAAGTAGAGGAGAAAAAAATTGTTTCTACCTTAAAACCAGTGATTCGTATTGCCACAGAGGAGGATGACAAGATTCATCAAAAGAATCTGGAAAAAAGTAAAGATGCTTTTAATGTTTGGCTGTAAAAGATAAAAAAGCATTGTCTGGATATGAAATTGATTGACTGTGAATATACTTTTGACAATAATAAGGTGCTGTTTTATTTTACTGCAGAAGGAAGGATTGATTTTCGAGAATTAGTGAAAGACTTAGCGTCTGTCTTTCGGACAAGAATCGAGCTCAGGCAGATTGGAGTTCGAGATGAGACGAAGATTATGGGCGGCGTTGGTATCTGCGGGAAAAGTCTTTGTTGTAATACTTTTTTGTCAGAGTTTATTCCGGTATCCATTAAAATGGCAAAGGAGCAGAATCTGTCTTTAAATCCTACTAAAATATCCGGCGTGTGCGGAAGATTGATGTGCTGTCTGAAAAATGAGCAGGAGACCTATGAATACCTGAACAGTATTCTTCCTGATACGGGAACGGAGGTAAAGATAGCCGGTGGAGGAAAGGGTATCGTCCAAAGTGTCAGTGTTTTAAGGCAGAAAGTGAAAGTCCTTGTCACGGATGAAAAGGGAGAAAAAGAGATTGTGGAATATAATGTTCAGGACTTGAATTTCCGTCCGCGAAGAAAAAAAGAAAAAGTAAAGATGGACGAAGAATTAAGACGTCTGGAAGCACTTGAGAAAAAAGAACGAAAGTCCAAATTATAAAGAAAAGGTTATCCGTGGAATGTGTCAGAATAGAGAAGAAAGAATAGAATATTTTCCTGCGCTATATCCTAATGAGCGGATTGACGATCTTCAGATAAAGGGATATAAAATTATTCAAAATAGAGAGAAATTTTGTTTTGGAATGGATGCTGTCCTTCTTTCAAATTATGCGAAGGTAAAGAAGGGCAGCCGTGTGATCGATTTGTGCAGTGGTACAGGAATCGTGCCGATTCTTCTCGAGGCAAAATACGGTCTGGATCACATTGCAGGGCTGGAATATCAAAAAGATTGTGTGGATATGGCGATCAGAAGCATAAGGATGAATGGGTTATCCGATAAGATCAGGATGATAGAAGGAGATATAAAAGAAGTAAGAAATATGTTTCCTCATGGTTCCTATGATTATGTAACGTGTAATCCGCCTTATATGACGGAAAACCATGGATTGACAAACCATAATTACAGTAAGGCGATTGCCAGACATGAGATTCTATGTTCTCTGGATGATGTGGTGCAGGCCGCAAGATGGCTCCTGGAAGAAATGGGACATTTTGTGATGGTGCACAGACCGTTTCGTCTCGCAGAGATATTTTATTGTCTGAAGGAAAACAAACTGGAGCCGAAGCGGATGCGTCTGGTATACCCTTATGTGGATAAGGAACCGAACATGGTGTTGATTGAAGCTGTAAAGGGAGGAAAACAGCGTATTACAGTGGACCCGCCTTTGATCGTTTACAAAAAAGATGGTTCTTATACGGATGAGATTTATGAAGAATATGGGGGACTGATATGAAGGGAACATTATATTTGTGTGCCACTCCCATCGGGAATCTGGAAGACATTACATTTCGGGTACTTCGTATTTTAAAAGAAGTCGATCTGATCGCGGCAGAGGATACGAGAAATAGTATCCGACTATTGAACCATTTTGAGATTAAGACCAAAATGACAAGTTACCACGAATATAATAAGGTGGACAAGGCTGTGTTTTTGGTGGAAAAAATGAAACAGGGGTTGAATGTGGCTCTGATCACTGATGCAGGAACGCCTGGGATTTCCGACCCAGGAGAGGAATTAGTGAGACAATGTCTTGATGCGGATATTCCCGTTACATCTTTGCCAGGCGCCTGCGCCTGCATTACAGCTTTAACGATGTCTGGTTTATCAACGCGCCGTTTTGTTTTTGAAGCTTTTCTTCCATATGACAAAAAAGAAAGAGAAGATATTCTGGTCAGCTTGCAAAATGAAACCAGAACGATTATTATATATGAGGCGCCGCATCACCTGAAAAAAACATTGAAGGAGTGCAGAAACTATCTGGGAAATCGCCATATGACCATATGTAAGGAATTAACGAAAATCCATGAAAATAAATTGCGGGGAACCATGGATGAGATTATTTCTTTTTACGAAGAAAATGAACCGCGAGGAGAGTATGTTCTCGTTATTGAAGGAAAAAGCAGACAGGAATTGAGAAAAGAAGAGCAGGAAGACTGGATAAAGATTTCTCTTGAAGAGCATATGGCTGTCTATACAGAAAAAGGAATAAATAGAAAAGAGGCCATGAAGCTTGTGGCAAAGGACAGGGGAATCAGTAAGAGAGATGTATATAATGCGTTACTGTCCACGGATATGCGTGAACAGTAACGCTAATGATTCAATTATTTATAAGCGAAAGAAGATGCAATATTATGGGAGAGTATTTGAGAACCTGGTGCGAAGTAGATCTGGATGCGACCAGGCAGAACATTTTAAATATACGAAAAAAAGCGGGGGACGCCGTAAAAGTGATGGCAGTAATCAAGGCGGATGGATACGGCCATGGTGCTGTTGAAATTGGAAAATATATCTATGATCAGGCAGATTACTTTGGGGTAGCAACGATTGATGAAGCGATAGAGCTGCGTCAGGCCAGGTTGGATAAGCCGATATTGATACTGGGATATAATTCCCCGTCTTTATATCATCTGAATTTAGAATACGATATCGACCAGACTATCTATTCCTTTGACACGGCGCAAAAAATGTCTGATGAAGCGCAAAAAGCCGGAAAAAGGGCAAATATACATATCGCTTTGGATACTGGAATGACAAGAATCGGAATCGCTCCTGATAAAGAGGGAGTGGAGATTGTCAAAAAGATTCAAAATCTTCCTAATATAAATATTACCGGTTTATTTACCCATTTTTCCTGTGCTGATATGGAAGATAAAGGTTATACATACAAGCAGATGGAACGATATGATACGTTTGTATCGTTGCTGGAAGAAAATGAAGTCTATATTCCTGTAAAGCATATCTGTAACAGTGCCGGGATTATAGAATTTGATCATCATCGATATGACATGGTTCGTGTAGGAATCATATTGTATGGACTCTATCCTTCGGAAGAAGTGGATAAAACAGCTCTTTCACTGATGCCTGCGATGGCATGGAAATCCCACGTGGTAAATATCATGGAGCCGGATATCGGACGAGGTATCAGCTATGGCGCTACTTATGTGACGGATCATCCGTGCCGGATTGCCACGATATCCATCGGATATGGCGATGGTTATCCGAGACAGTTATCGAATAAAGGCTGGATGCTCATAAATGGAAAAAAGGCGCCGATTGTCGGCAGAGTTTGTATGGATCAGACGATGGTGGATATTACTGATATCCCGGATGTCGAGATAGAGACCGTGGCAACTTTGATCGGGGAAGACGGACAGGAAAGGATTTCTGTAGAAGATATGGCTGCCCTGTCAGGAAGCTTTAATTATGAATTTGTCTGTGATGTAGGAAAAAGAGTGAAGAGAGTCTATAAAAAATCAGACTCATATCCAGGATAATCATTTCATAGAATGGTATAAAAAGAAAACTGGTAGATAGATGCTGAATATTTTGTGGGTGATTCTGATGGCAGGAGGCATAGGGTTTTCTGCTTTTCAGGGGACGATGGGAAATGTGACGGAAGCGTTAATCGATTCCTCTACAGAATCCATTAACCTCTGTGTTTTTATGCTTGGCGTTATCGGTGTATGGAATGGGATGATGGAAATCGCTGTTCGCAGCGGATTGATGAGAAAGATATCCTCTATTATGTATCCATTTATCCACTGGCTTTTTCCGCGAATACCACAGGGTCATAAAGCAAATGAATACATAGCGGCAAATATGGCAGCAAATATTCTTGGACTGGGATGGGCGGCGACGCCCGCAGGTCTGAAGGCTATGCAGGAACTGATGATACTTGAGGAAGAACGGAGTATGTCAGGTAAGAAAAAAATAAAAACAGCTTCTTATGAGATGTGTGCCTTTCTGGTATTAAATATATCCTCTCTGCAGCTGATACCGGTTAATATGATTGCTTATCGGAGTCAATATGGTTCTGTGAATCCTGCTGTCGTGGTATTGCCCTCCATCTGTTCTACAGCTGTTTCTACTTTATTTGGTATTATTTTTATCAAGATTGCAGGATTATTACAATATAAAGGGAGTCATTAGAATTGAACTTTATTCTTTATTTTTCTGATTGTATCATCCCTTGTACCATATTTTATATTCTTATTTATGCCGTGTTTCATCACACAGATGTTTATGAATGCTTTCAAATGGGAGTAAAAGATGGGTTTAAGATTGTGATAAAAATAGCGCCAACGATGCTTGCGCTTATGGTTTCCATAGGTATATTTCGTATATCAGGAGCCTTAGCCCTTTTATCTGAACTACTGGAACCACTTGGAGAGATACTTCACATTCCTTCTGCTGTGATTCCAGTTATTCTGGTGCGAATCTTTTCATCTTCTGCCGCTACAAGTTTTGTTCTGGATATTTTTAAAGAGTATGGTCCCAATTCAAAAACAGGGATGATGGTATCGATTATGATGGGCTGTACCGAAACAGTGATTTATACGATTACCGTTTATTTTGCAGCCATACAGATCAGGAAAACAAGATGGGTGCTTCCAGGTGCTTTATTTGCCACATTGGCCGGTGTCATTGCCAGTGTTATTATCACAGAAATAATCATGTGATAATAAAATGAGGGATATTCTCAGCAATGAAAATGACCTTTTGACACCCTGATCAAAGTTGTTTTCTGAGGATAAATAATAGAAAAGGATTAAGATATAAGAGATTGATGATGAAAAAGGAACAGGAGATATTGATTGATTATTTTGAGATAGAAGGGACACCCGGCGGAAATCAGGAATGGTGTACCAACTTCTGGATGTATGTTGGGGGATGCGCTGCTTTGGCTGCCTGTGATCTATCTATCTGTCTTTCGAAAAATTACGCGTTGAGGGAATGTTATCCTTATGAACCGAAGAATATGACCAAAAAGGAATATGTTGATTTTTCCATGATCATGAAGCCGTATATTTCTCCGAGAATGGGCGGAGTTGATAAGGTTTCTATTTTTACGGAAGGTTATGGAAAATATCTGCGTTCCAGAGGATATGAGGCAGAGTTTGAGGAATGTTCCGGCGAGTGTTCCTTTGAGGAAGCCGATGATTTTATGAGAAGAGCATTAAAAAAGAACCTTCCGGTTCCTTTTCTTCTGCTTCGTCACAGGGATAAAAATTTTAAAGATTTGAATTGGCACTGGTTTATGATTACCGGTTATATCGTAAAAAATGGACGGATTACTTTAAAATATCATACCTATGGCGAAGAGCAGGAAGTTGATTTTTATAATTTGTGGGATACAGGCATGTACCGTCGTGGCGGAATGACCGCTATCAAAAATATAAAAAAATATGAAAAATAACCCTGTTAATAGTCCTCTAATAACTGGATAAGTTGTATCAGCTTCTCTTTCTTTTCCGGAGGAAAGTCACGAATAAGATATAAAAGTTCTCGATCTAATGAAGTCTCCTTGTAATCTTCATCGATGGTACCGGCAAGATAATCTAAAGACATCCCGGTAAGCTGTGCATAATACGTCAGCATTCTTAAAGTCATAAGACTACGGTTATTCTCGACGTTACTGATGTATCCAGGGGTAACGCCTAATGCTTTTGCAACCTGGTCCTGAGTAAGATGATTGGCAATGCGAAGTTCTTTGACCTTCTTTCCTAAATCTTTATTCATAATATTATTGTAATCCCTTCTTGTGGTTTAGTAATAAAATATATGGGGATAAAGAGTTTGCCGGGTGGCAAACTCTTTCTGCTGTTTTGGTTCATTACAGGAGATAGGTTGGTAATTCGTCACCAAATCCGTGATGAGTAAAACCGATTCTTTCCAGTGTAATGTGTTCGATTGTAATTTTTGATAAGGTCATGCGCATGTTAAGTACCTCCTTGAAAATATATATAAATATATTATAACAAAATAAAATCTATTTGAATAGTGATGATTGAAATTATTTTATGTTATTTTTCTGCTATATGAAGAAATTTTCTTGACATTACAGAACATTTTATATGAAAATAAGCTTTTAAGGTATTATAAATCCAGTAGACATTCGTTAAAAATGTTGAACAAAGCAGAGTGTAGATTCGAGAGTGCGAAGTCGAGTTTAGATATAATTTCAGGAAAAAGGAGAAAAAATGGAGTATTTTGATATCAGAAATATAGATGGCAGTTTGACAGGAAAAGTGAAGGAAAGAAAAAAAGTCCATGAGGATGGAGATATTCATGGTACGTCTCATGTCTGGATTGTCCGGAAAAATGATCAGGGAAAATATGAACTTCTTCTTCAAAAGAGAAGTGCAATGAAAGACGCCTATCCGGGATGTTATGATATTTCTTCTGCTGGACACCTTCCGGCGGGAGAGGATTTTCTGCCTTCTGCCATAAGAGAATTAGAAGAAGAACTGGGAATCAGGGCGAAGGAGAACGAACTGACTTTTTTGGGGATTCATGAGGGATACAGTGAAGATGTTTTTTATGGAAGACCATTTCGCAATCATGAAATCAGTCATGTATATATTTATGATAAAAATGTAGATATAACAGAATTAAATTTACAAAAAGAAGAGGTAGAATCGGTAAAATGGATGGAATTAGATTTCTGTTTTGAGATGTCCAGAAATAAGAATCCGAATTACTGTCTTTTCATGGATGAGTTAGAGATGATAGAAAAATATTTGAAATGATGAATCATGGACTGCGGGTGGATTTTTATGAATCTGTCAGATGATAAAAATCCCTTCCCAAAATGCAGGATTCATGTATGTCAGCATCTCAGGAAGGGTGAATGTCAAAATATTTTTAAGAATACTTTTTCGGATAAAGGAAAATCAATCATACGACTTCCCAAATCTCTTTTTCGGACAGAGAAAGATTCTCCGCGATAATATGAGCGATATCCATAAAGTGATCGTTCATCTGTCCGATTTCCGGATATTTACTAAAAAGGTACATCATCTTTTTGATCCATGTGATGCCGCGATAATTAAATGGTTCTTTTGATAAGATATCGCTCAGTTCATAAGGCATGATCTGCATCCAGATACTCAGACGAGCCAGTAAATGCATGGTAAAGTATATCTGTCTTGTAGAACCATACTCGGCGGTATTCGTATAATGCTCGCCGTAATACTGAATATTGGACATGGTTTCCTTTTCCAGAAGACTCATCTTATCGGGACTATATTTTAACTGTATGCCATAGCGGTGTTTCAGCCATGCAGCATAACCCCGGCGTTCTGCGTGGTACTCAGACCAGTGCTGAAATAATACGGTCTCTGGATTCGTAAAAAGCTGTTCATAAGAGTTCAGGTGATTCAGACGGGCATAATCCCTGTAATCGCACATGTGTGTCAGTTCATGAAAAACCAGGCGATATAATTCGCATTCTTCTACTCTGGCGATATAAGGACGTTTAAATATGAGATAAAAAGGCTCATCCATCGATTTCGGATACTTCATACAAGCAGCCACATGTTTCCAGTTTTGGCGAGCAGTGTCCTCATCCAGAGTTTTTATGTCTTCGTCTGAAAAGCCATAATTTTTCTGACAGGTGTACATGTCATCTGTCAAAATATACTTCAGATTCAAATCTTTTAATTTAAAATATCTGATATACGAATCTGTGATTCGCTGAATCTCTTTGGTCAACATCGGCATACCCTCATTCAGAAAAAGTTAGTTACTTCAAATATAGCTGTTAACAGTGGCACAAGATATTATATTGGTTATTTTAACATAAAAAGAATGTGAATCAAAGTATATCTTTTGTAGTATTTGGGGTATTTTCAGGGACTTTTCAGGTTTGTGTAAACTTTTTTGGCGATATATTTTAGTCCTTGAAAAAAGAGTTTATGTTTGTATCATGCTTTTATCGTTTAAATCATGATATTTGATTAAAAAAATGTAATAAAAGATTCACAAATTGTTAACGCTCATTGGGGTTGTGCGAGATATGAAAAAGGCTTATACTAATAAACTGATACATTTATCTGAACAGGAGTGTTTTATTACATTCAGGCAGGAGATCAATATGATACAGGATATTGGAAATCATAAGGTGGATATTACATTTGATGTGGAAGCGACATTAAAAGAAGAAGATTATATCGTCGCTTTTGATCACGAAAAAAATGTATATTTAAGAAGAATGCCGTCGGAAGACGAACATAGATTTTTGCACTGTGAAGAACTTCTTTCCAGGGAGTATCGAACAGAGGCTTTTAAGATACTGAAAAAGGATGCCATTTATCTGATGAGGATTGAAGGCCGCGCCCTTTTTTTGTTGCCGGATAAATATTTTCGTTCCCAACCTGATGTTCAGGCCAGGAATATCTCTGTTTTTAGAGATGGCGATTCCAGATTAGTGGATTATGCCATGATTACGGCATGGCATTTTTATACCTGGTATGAGAAGACGAAGTTTTGCGGTGCTTGCGGAATCCGATTGCGTCATGCAAAGAGAGAGCGTGCTATGGTATGCCCCATCTGTGGTAATGTGATCTACCCCAGGATTTTTCCGGCAATTATCGTTGGTGTTTATCACGAAGACAGTTTGTTATTGACAAAACGACATCCTGATAATTTATATTATGCCCTTGTATCCGGATACTGCGAGACGGGAGAGACGATAGAAGAAACAGTGTGCCGGGAGGTTATGGAGGAGACGGGCGTCAGGGTTAAGAATCTGAGATATTATAAGAGTCAGCCATGGGGGTTATCACAGTCATTACTGTCCGGGTTTTATGCTAAGCTGGATGGAGATGCGGATATACATTTATATGATCATGAATTGAGTATGGCTAAATGGGTGAAAAGGGAAGATTTAGATGGATGTTATTCCCAAAATGGTATCAGTCTGACTGCAGAGATGATTGAATATTTCAAGGAGCATGCGGAAGAATTTTAGCCAGGACCTGTTTGAGAAAGGATATATAATATATGAGTGAAAACAAAAATGAAAATACGGAGATCATTGAGGTGAAATCAGAAACGGAAGGTACACAGGAATCAGAGGTTCATGATCATTTTGATGAAAAAGAATTTGTAAGAAATAGAAGAGGAGAGCGTAAGAAAGGTTTTTTTGCCTGGAGTATCCGTAAGAGGATTGGTGTGATTGTTGCAATTTTTGCTGTCGTGTATGGTATGATTTCTGTTTTCTTTTATTTTCATTACTATCCGGGAACCACGATTAATGGATACGAATGTGGTTTTAAGAGTGTCGAGAAAGTGACAGAAATTATCAGTGAAGGTGTCAGTACATACGAGATCAGGATAACGGAGCGAGATGATCAGGAGGAGACCATCACGGCTTCCCAGGTGGGATTGGCATTTGTCGATGATGGAAAGGTGGAAGCCATCAAGGAAGAGCAGAAACCCTATGCATGGGCCATATATTTTCTTTCTGACTGGGAATATGCTGACAGCATAACCTTGGATGTGGATGAAGAATCCTATGAGAATACCTACAATGCCTTGAGTGCTTTTGATGAGAATCTGGTAGTAGCTCCGGTAGATGCTTATTCTGAGTACAATAAGGAGACGAACACCTATGATATCATCGAGGAGATTTACGGGAACAAAGTAAAAAAGAAAAAGTTTTATGATATATTAAGACAGGCTATCATTGAGCAGAAGTCCAGCGTCGATATTGAAGAGGAAGAGTGCTATAAGAATCCGACCTATACAAAGGATTCCGAAGAAATCGTCAGTTCGAATGAGACGTTAAACAAATATGTCAGTACGGATATTGTCTATGATTTCGAGGACAGGACGCAGGAACTGACTGGAAAGACGATTCATAAATGGCTGACTTTGACCGATGATTTTAAGGTGAAGCTGAATGAAGAGAAGGTTGCTGATTATGTTGCCAAGATGGCAGAAAAATATGACACCGTTGGCGTTGAGAGAAGTTTCACTTCAATTGCTGGAAATAATATTACCGTGTCCGGAGGTACTTATGGATGGAAGATTGACCAGGAAGCGGAAACCGCTAAGTTGATCAAACAGATTAAAAAAGGAAAACAGACGACCAGAGAGCTGGAGTATGAGCACATTGCCAAGAGCCGGGCTGAAAATGACCTGGGAGATACTTACGTGGAAGTAGATCTCAGTTCGCAGCATATGTGGTTTTATAAGAACGGTGAGATTCTGGTTTCTACGGATGTGGTGACGGGCAACACCAGTAATGGTCATGGTACACCGACAGGAGTCTATTATATTTTGTATAAGACGACGAACTATACTTTGACGGGTGATGATTATTCTTCCTTCGTCAATTACTGGATGCCGTTTACACAATCAGGTGTGGGTATTCATGATTCTTCATGGAGAAGCAGCTATGGAGGAAGCATCTATACATATAACGGCTCTCATGGATGTGTGAATACGCCTTATTCGGCGGTGCAGACGATTTATAATAATATCCAATCCACCTATCCGGTGGTTGTACACTGGTAAAAAGTCGATAATAATTTAAAAACCGATATGATCATGCGAAGCGAGCGCTGCATTGTCGATCACATCGGTTTTTATTTTTGTATAAAATAAATTGATATATGTTTTTTATCGCTTGTATCATATGATAGAAAAATATTGGTCGGCAGTCTCTTTGATTTTTTTTGTCAACAGGTTTGTATGTCGGACTGCGCTGATAAAATCTTCGATGGAGACAGCGTTCCTTTCGTGAAGAGCCGCATAGGAAAAAGCCATTTCCAGAAGAGTCAAAGGCAGCTCCGGACGCCGCGTTCGCTGATTTTCCGGTTGGTTATCCTTGTGGGATAGCTGAATCAGCGTTTTTAAAATCTCTGTGGTTTTCTCTGTTGAATAATGATTTGTTACTTTTGTCGCATATTCGATAGAAGGAATCGTACCTGAAAGTATCGCCAGGGTGGTTTCCTCGTCTGGCTCATCGACGGCAATGGGATAAAAGCGATGGACAAGAGCTTTATCTGTCATGACATACTGATGGTATTCTTCGGTGGTGGTGGAGCCTATGATCTTGATATCGCCACGGTCAATATATGGTTTTAGCATATTCGATATGTCATTGTTGGAGCTTTCGGTGGAACCGGCACCTACGATGGTGTGGATTTCATCAATGAACAGGATGATTTCCGGATGATGACTGAGTTCGTCCATCAGCTGACGTACCCGCTCTTCCATTTCTCCGACATATTTCGTGCCACTGAGGATGGATGTGGTAGTCAGTTTGTAGATTTGGCGGTTTTCCAGTAATTTAGGTACCTCTCCCCTTTGAATAAGCCAGGACAGTCCTTCTACGATGGAGGTTTTTCCTACGCCCGCTTCTCCCAGCAAGATCGGGGATTTTTTTGGAGAGATGAGAATCAGTTCCAGGTCCTGCAGTTCCATCTCACGCCCGATTGCCGGATTCGTGATATAGGTGGATGAAGTCATATTGTAGGCATATTTACCCAGAAAGCTGTCAGATGGAACAGTATGTTTGTTTACGTATATTTTATTACTTGAAAAAACAGCAGAGGGCGCGGACGTTCGATGTTCGAGAAACCAGAGGTTTCTTCCTGACAGATAGTCGGAAATCGTGAGTCCATTGTTATTTTGGATTTCCTCTGAAATATAGAGAAATTACATTTTTTGAAAATATGCAAGAAATTTTTCTACACGTATATCCAAAACAGAATGAATCGTGTTAATGTAAAGCTGTGAAAATATCTGGATTAGCCAGAAATCTTTCTCAGAAGCAAAGCAGGCCAGCTGGTTTAAGAGAATATCCGACAGTAATTTTTCGTTTTTTTGCAAATAGTTACTGTAAGAAAAAGCAGATTGGGCGATATTTTTAATAATGTCTTGCTTTTCTTTGGTAGATTTTATGATGACGGAATAAAAGACCTGTAATGTACGCAGAAAAATATCATGGTTCAGAAAACATTTTTCCAGGCATAGCAAGATTTTGGAATAAATGTTATAATAAGGGGTCTTTAGGTTTTCAAAAAGCAGGGCGGTACAGGAAAGCCACGTCTCTTCTGAAAATGGATTCATCTGGTTTTTCAGTGCTATACAATCCTGGAAATATATCTCATAATCTTTCAGGTTTTCTGAAAACGAAACATTATTCCTTTCAGCAACCAGATTCTTAATCCATTTTAAATACAGATCATCATTTTTAAAAGATTGAATGCGTTCTGGAAAAAGAAACATATTTTGTATACAATTATTTTCGAAAGAAAGAGGTTGGCCAGTCGCTTCAATGATAGCATATGCCCGGGACAGGGTGTCGGATGATTGATTCATAACATACTCCTTTTTGATATCGAAATCATGATTATGAATGAACAACAAGAATATGGGATTCATTATAATCAGAATATACAGGGTTCTAAAAATTTTATATGATGATATAAGGGACAAAAGGTTATATAAAGTGAGCTTTAGAAAGTATAACATATTTTTCAGGATATTGTGAAAAATATCGGATAATTTTTAACTTTAAAGTTAAAAAGTGTTGTGCTTTTCATTTTTTTGTGTTAAGATACTTTCAGTTTATTATTTTTCATTTTAATTTGTCATTTTGGATTATTTTGAATAAAGGAGAGATGTCTTATGGATATGCATATGAATTTTTATAGAAAGCTGCCGATACCTATGGATGTGAAGGAACAATTTCCGGCTGATGAGAGAGTTGTTAAGATCAAAAATGAGAGAGACCCGGAGATTGCCAGGATATTCGAGGGAAAATCGGACCGTTTTTTGCTGATCATCGGACCGTGTTCTGCGGATAATGAGGATTCTGTGCTGGATTATGTCACCAGACTGGCTAAGGTACAGGATAAGGTGAAGGACAAGATATGGATTGTTCCACGTATCTATACGAATAAGCCGAGAACTACGGGAGGCGGATATAAGGGCCTGATTCATCAGCCGGATCCTGAGAAAAAGCCGGATATGCTCCAGGGCCTGATTTCTGTTCGTGAACTGCATCAGCGGGCGATTCTTGAAAGCGGGCTGACCTGTGCAGATGAGATGCTCTATCCGGAGAATCATCGATATGTTTCTGATCTGCTCTCCTATATCGCGGTCGGCGCCCGTTCCGTGGAAAATCAGGAACATCGGCTGGTAGCCAGTGGTGTGGGCATACCGGTAGGAATGAAGAATCCGACCGGCGGAGATTTATCGGTGATGATGAATTCCATTACTGCGGCTCAGGGTCAGCACATGTTTATTTATCGTGGATGGGAAGTGGAATCCCTGGGGAATCCGCACGCCCATGCTATTCTTCGCGGATATGTGGATAAACACGGGCAGACATTTCCTAACTACCATTATGAGGATTTGATTCAATTATTTGATCTGTATCAGAAATCCGGTCTGAAGAATCCTTCTGTTATCATTGACACGAACCATTCTAACTCCGGCAAACGTTATCTTGAGCAGATCAGAATCGCCAAGGAAGTGCTCCACAGCTGCAGGCTTTCAGGAGATATCAGAAAACTGGTTAAGGGGTTGATGATTGAGAGCTATATCGAAGATGGAAATCAGAAGATTGGCGGAGGATGCTATGGAAAGTCCATTACAGACCCTTGTCTTGGATGGGATAAATCAGAACAGTTGATTTATGATATTGCAGATTTATTGTAAAGTTTATTAATATATATGACATATTATGACATAAGAGGAAAAAAGTTATAAATGGAATGTTCACATTCGATTTATGATTTTTGGAACCGACGCAAGGGCTTTGTAAGGACGACAAAGCCCTTTTTTTCTGTAGAAAAAATGTACAAAACATGTGTACGGTCTTGTATTTTATTCCGATTTTATATATAATCTACCATGGAGCGTCCAAGGAATATGTTTTATTTTCATGGAAATTTTGTTTCTAATAAAATAAAAATACTTCTTAAGGATGTACATTCTTAATTGTTAACAAATTTAAATATATATATTAAAATATGTGTTGGAAAACCATAATATAGGCATTTTTCGAACAAAATTATGTAATATAATTTTAATATATTACCATGAAAGACCAGAAAGCGGAGCCATAAGATAACGCTGCTGGTATTTTCATTTATGCATGCGATACGAAGTGAAGCTGAACTGTCAGGAGATGGTTCCGTTTAGCAGAGTCGTTCAGAAAGGAAGATGGCAGATGCTCCAGAATAGACTGATGATTCTTAATCAGAAAGAAGAGGAGAATCACCAGATGACGGAGTATTTTGAGGAAAGTGGCTACAGCGTCATCTGTTGTACAGAGATGAATGAAGTGATTCGCATGTTTTCTAAAAGAAAACATAAGCCGGAATTATTTATTTTTTGTATGCAGGATTCTAACCGGCAGAGTTACGAAGTGATTGATAATATTCGAAAAATTTCGGATATGGCTATTATCATAGTGTCGGAGGATGGACGTCTGGACACACAGTTGTATGTTTATTCCAAGAAGATTGATGACTATATGGTCGCGCCGGTGCCATTGCCACTTTTGGAGGCTCATGTGGAGGCCGTTTTCAGAAGATTTTCTGATTATAAGATTTCTGTGGAGAATGTCGGTGCTATGACCATTGATTATGAAGGAAGAAAGATATACCTGGCTGGAGAACCTTTTAAGGTGACGGCGAAGGAATACGACCTCATGGAGTATTTTATCAGACATAAGGGCATGGTACTTTCGAGGGATAAGATACTTGACTCAGTATGGGGATACGATTATATCGGAGGATACCGCAGTGTGGACACTCTGGTTAAAAAGCTGAGAGCAAAACTTACAAAAGAATATCCTTATATCCAGACGATTTATGGTGTGGGATATTGTTTTGATGAGATATAAATGTGTACTGTTTTAGCATTATGTGGTGTATATGCTATGAAGGAATGAAGAAGGGAAAGGAGATAGGTTTTATATTATCATGCGACGTTTTTTGAGCTTGTTGATGATTGCCATATTATGTTTTGGAATGGCATTTTCGACGATGGACGTTGAGGCTGCCAGTAGTACAAAGGTAACAGTTACTTATAAGGGTGTGAGTAAGACTTATAGTTCAAAGAAAACCAGTGCTTACGTGAATAACACAAAGATTGGTTTGAAGAATCAACCGATTTTTAAGAAAAAAGGCTGGTATTATGGACCAGTCAATAAATTGTTTAAAAACAGTTCTTTGAAAGTAACGGTTACCAGCACATCCACGAAAGTTACCATGCAGTATGGTTCAAACATTCTCGTTATGAAGAATGGAAAGAAAAAGGTGACATTAAATGGTACGACAATTACCATGGATGTTCCTGCTATGTATGTGACTTATTCCAATGGAAAGAGCCGCTGGGTTGTACCTCTGAAGTTAGTTTGCAGTTATCTTGATATTGATTATTCCACCTCTGGTGGTGTGATTAAGATTGGTGGGACAACGAATTCTTCTTCTAACTCTTCCTCATCGAATGATGGAAAGGTTGTATTAGTTCTTGATGCCGGACATGGTGGAACAGACTCTGGAGCAACTGGGAATGGTTATCGTGAAAAAACTTTGAATCTGGCCATTGTAAAGGCTGCTAAAACTTATTTTGACGATGACAGTCGGTTTAAGGTGTATTATACCAGAACGTCGGATACGTATCCGAGTCTTTCAGATCGCTATAATTTAGCGAATAATGTGGATGCGGACTTGTTTATCAGTGTACATATTAATTCCGCTTCTTCCTCATCGGCAACAGGTACGGAAGTCTTGTATAATTCCAGCCGGAATTCTACAACGAAAAAGAACGGTATCACTTCAAAGAAGCTGGCGACTGCGATACTGAAGTCAGTGGTCGCTACGACGGGATTTACTAACCGCGGTTTGAAAAACAGAACGGATCTGGCAGTTTTGAATCATACAACGATGCCGGCCTCCCTGATCGAGTATGGATTTATCAGTAATTCCACGGAAGCAAGGAAGATGAATGCCAATACGACAAGGTACGGTAAAGAACTTTACGAGGGTATCGTAGATTATCTGACATCCGCTGGTTTGATAGAATAATTATGACAGGATAATATAACAGAGGACTCACAGGAATTATTCCTGTGAGTTTTTTATCTGATAGGAAACTTCGTTCCTATCAGATAAAAACGCTCCGCTATGGATGCGCACTCGCGCGATAGGAAGTATGTCGCACATGCGATCGCGCTCGGCACTAGAATGCGCCAGGGCGCATTCTTTTTGTTAAAAACACAATATCTCGTGTATTTTTCTATTGCATCATACAAGTTGTTGTGGTACAATGTCCGTGCACGTAAATTTGCAGTTTATAAATACATTAGTAGAGACAAGTATACAGATATAAATATTTTAATGAATGAAAAGAATTTTCGTTCATTTTATATCGTAATGTTTAACAGGTCAGGTAACAAGACGTTTTGGATATTTTATAGTGAACGACAAAAAGTCGTTTACTATAAAATAATCAGGAAAGGAAATGGAGAAAATGAAAATAATCAAGCGTAGCGGAATGGAAGTGGAATTTAACCGAAGTAAGATTTCAAATGCGGTGCGTAAGGCGAATCAAAGCGTGATAGAACAGGAACGGATTACCGAAGAGCAGATTGAGGAGATCGCGAAAAACGTGGAGATCATCTGCGAGGGTATGGGACGTGCTTTGAACGTGGAGGAGATTCAGGATCTGGTGGAGAATCAGATTATGAATAAGAAGGCGTTTCGTATGGCAAGTAATTATATCACTTATCGTTACAAGAGGGCATTGGTTCGTAAATCCAACTCCACGGATCAACAGATTTTGAGCCTTCTGGAATGCAATAACGAAGAGGTTATTCAGGAAAACTCCAACAAAAACCCGACAGTGAACAGTGTGCAGAGAGATTACATGGCCGGGGAGGTCAGCAAGGATATCACAAAACGATTTCTGCTTCCGGAACATATCGTGGATGCCCACGAAAAAGGAATCATTCATTTCCATGATTCGGACTATTTCGCTCAGCACATGCACAACTGTTGTCTGGTAAACCTGGAAGATATGTTGCAGAATGGGACAGTCATCAGCAATGTGATGATCGAGAAGCCCAAAAGCTTTTCCACAGCCTGCAATATCGCGACGCAGAGCGTAGCGCAGATTGCCAGCTCCCAATATGGCGGACAGAGCATCACTCTCTCTCATCTGGTGCCTTTCGTGCAGGTCAGCCGTGATAAATACCGGGCAGAAGTGCGCAAGGAATTTGCAGATCAGGGATTGACCGCCAGTGAGGAACAGATTAATGAGATTGCGGAGATGCGTGTTCGCAAAGAGATAAAGCAGGGCGTTCAAGTCATCCAGTATCAGGTCATCACGCTTATGACGACTAACGGACAGGCTCCTTTTGTGACAGTGTTTATGTATCTGGACGAAGTAGAAGAAGGTCCGGCCAGAGATGATTTGGCTATCATCATTGAGGAGATGCTTAATCAGCGGATTTTAGGCGTAAAAAATGAAAAAGGTATTTACATTACGCCTGCCTTTCCGAAGTTAATTTACGTTCTGGAAGAGGATAATATCCATGAGGATAGCAAGTACTGGTATCTGACGAAGTTGGCGGCGAAATGCACGGCGAAACGCATGGTGCCGGATTATATTTCCGAAAAAGTGATGAAAAAGCTGAAAAAGGGAAACTGCTATCCTTGTATGGGCTGTCGCTCTTTCCTGACAGTATATCATGATGAAAATGGAAAACCAAAATTTTACGGCAGATTCAATCAGGGCGTTGTCACCTTGAATCTTGTGGATGTGGCTTGTTCTTCCAGAAAGGACATGAAGCATTTTTGGGAAATATTTGACGAGCGTCTGGAGCTTTGTCATGAAGCACTGATGTATCGACATAACCGTCTGAAAGGGACTCCTTCCGATGTGGCGCCGATTCTTTGGCAAAACGGAGCACTCGCCCGCCTGAAAAAAGGAGAAAAGATTGATAAGCTGCTTTATGGCGGTTATTCGACCATTTCTCTTGGATATGCCGGCCTTTGTGAGTGCACCAGATATATGACAGGGATGAGCCATACGGAACCGGAAGGAAAAGAATTTGCTCTTGAGGTGATGCGGCACATGAACGATGCCTGTGCCAAATGGAGAGAAGAAAGCAACATTGATTTCAGTCTTTACGGGACACCCCTCGAATCGACGACCTATAAATTTGCCAAATGCCTTCAGGAGCGATTTGGTATCATTTCTGGCGTTACCGATAAAAACTATATTACTAACAGTTATCATGTCCATGTCACGGAAGAAATCGATGCTTTCGATAAGCTGAGCTTCGAGGCACAGTTCCAGGAACTGTCTCCGGGCGGAGCAATCAGTTATGTGGAAGTGCCGAATATGCAAAATAACATCGAAGCAGTGCTTGCCGTGATGAAACATATTTATGAAAATATCATGTATGCGGAACTGAATACGAAGAGTGATTACTGTCAGGTATGCGGTTATGATGGGGAGATTCAGATTCAGAGCGATGAACACGGTAAACTCATTTGGGTATGCCCGAACTGTGGCAATACAGATCAGAATAAGATGAATGTGGCCAGACGAACCTGTGGTTATATCGGAACGCAGTTCTGGAATCAGGGACGGACACAGGAGATTAAGGAAAGGGTATTGCATTTGTAAAGTAAATGCGTCCGGCACAATGAATAAAGGTTGGAAACTCTTATATGTTTATGGCTGACAGAGAACTGTCAGCCATTCTTTTGTCACATTTTCTATTGGAAGCATGTTTCGCGACATTTCAGTCACCTTCCTATGAAAATGACCATGTAAAGCCTGCCATAGATTCAACTATATCGTTATAATATCATAGCATTTTGCATTTGTCATCGGCTTTGAATTGACACGTATAAACGTACAAATAAAAACTGGACATTGATTTTAGTCGGTATAAATCTTATACTATGTATAGAAGTTGGACAGTGTGTTAAAATTCAACATGAGTATTTACAGGCGTTTAAGTATTGTATGATAATGATATGGAGGTAACTATGTCTGCAGAAATCGTATGTATCGGACAGGCTGTCATTGACTGCATCACCAGAGGCAGAGAGGAACAGCCTTATAAGAAAAATGTATATCGAGCCCAGAATATCAGCCTGAATACGGGAGGAGACGCTGTCAATGAAGCGATGATTCTGACGCATTTGGGACATTCCGTGAAGCTGGTCTGCGGCGTGGGAAAGGATGTGGCCGGGAATCTGATCATTCATGAGATGGAGCAGGCTGGTGTTGATGTCAGTGGCATTACGCAGACAGAGATGCTCACGACTCCTATCGCCAATCTCATGGTAAACGAAGATGGTACCAGAAGTTCTATTAACAGCACGGCAACGATGCTGGATGGTTATCTCCCCTCGAAAGATGTGATGAGAGGGGCGAAGGTCGTATCCCTGGCCAGTCTGTTTCGAGCACCTCTTGATCAGAAAGAGACCATCATCCGGTTAGCAAAAGCAGCGAAAAAAGAAGGGGCGGTACTCTGCGTGGATACGAAGATTCCGACGTATCGCAGAGTAAGCCTGGATGAGATTATGGAGATTCTTCCATTGATTGATTATATATTTCCCAATGATAATGAGGCGGAGTATTACACAGGGCGGACGGAATATGAAGATATGGCGAGGTATCTACATGACTTGGGCGTGAAAAATGTGATTGTAAAGACCGGTGCGAAGGGATGTGTGGTCTGTGGAGAAGAGGATCGTTTCAGTTTACCTGCTTATCGCGTGAATGCAGTGGATTCCACCGGTGGCGGAGATAATTTTGTGGCTGGATTTATTTCAGGTGTTTTGCATGGGTGGACTTTGAAGGAATGCTGTGAATATGGTACGGCATGCGCTGCCGTCTGCGTACAGTATATGGGAGCGACGACAGGGGTACAAAATCGGGATGTCGTGGAAGAATTCACGAAACGATTGAGACATAGTAACATTGTGTAGATAATAGAATGGAGATGGGTATATGTATTATGGGAACATAAAGAAAAGTGACATCGCCAATGGCATTGGCGTGCGTGTTTCCCTCTTTGTCAGTGGGTGTACTCACCATTGTAAGGGGTGTTTTAATGAGGAAACCTGGGATTTTGAGTATGGCGAATTATTTACGAAAAAGACGCAGGAGCAGATTTTTAAATGGTTGGAGCCTTCTTATGTCAGCGGACTGACGGTTCTTGGGGGAGAACCGTTTGAATACGTGAATCAGCAGGCGTTACTTCCTTTTTTACAGGAAGTGAAGAAAAGGTATCCTGAAAAGACCATCTGGTGCTATACAGGATATCTATACGAAAAGGATGTGTTGGATGTAATGATTCCACAGTGGAAGATTACCGAGTCACTTTTGCGATGCATTGATGTACTGGTGGATGGCCCATTTATAGAAGCAAAAAAGGACATCACTCTGTTATTTCGAGGATCGTCTAATCAGAGGCTGATCAATGTGCCGAAAAGTCTTGCAGCGGGACAGACGATTCTCTGGGAACCAGAAGATTGATTTTATTGAAATAGATTATGTATATTTTAAAATATATAGATATACCCTTAAAATGAGGAAAAAATCGATTGATTTATCCTTATTTTAAGGGTATATTGTTTATAAATGGTTTTAATACTTGATTTTATTAATGAAGATCGACATACGCATAACATTGCTGTGCTTATGGATGCAGGAGGAAGGTTTCACTATTGTCCTTTTTTTTGATCATGGTGCTGCTCTTCTTGCCAATACGACTATGGATTATCCATTAATCGTTGATGTGGAAACTAGTATGCAGAATGTGAGAGCGAAGACTTTTTGTTCTGATTTTGATGAACAACTGGATGCGGCAGAGGAATTATATGGGCGACATGTACATTTTTCTTTTGGAAAGGAAGTTGTTAAAGAATTATTGGATAGGGAACCATATTATTCAAAGGAGATTAAGAATCGTGTGGAAAAGGTATTGGAAATGCAGAGACGGAAGTATCAGTATCTGTTTTAAAATCAAAAGTCACAGGAAAGAAAATAGATTCCTGTGGCTTATTTTTTTTGTTTAGTTCTCATGTTTCCCAGCCGATGTCGTCAAAAACTGTACCAGTATGCCCAGTGCGCATATAACGATGGCGATGATTTCTTCTGGGAAACTGGAAAATGTATATACATGCATATATTCACATACGGTAATCAGTAATCCTGCCGCTGTGAATCCACATACCAGCGCGGACATGATGATGATAACCGGTCGAATAAATCTCAATGCGAGAGAACCGACGATAAATCCGGCAAGTACAGACAGGAAAAACTGTATGTCTCCCGTAAATGGCAGAAAAGAGGCAGCGGCCATGAAGGAGAGCGCGAAGCATAAGATAAAGATTCCTGCCAGATAGATGCGGTATGCCAAAAAGGAAAGAAGCAAGGCTCCAATCAGAACACAAAGAGCTAACTTAAAATCAGTGAACTCCAACAATTTTACTCCGATGACTCCGCCTGCAATAGCTCCGATCAACAGACCGGTAAGAGCCATGAATAATTTGCAAAGCTTATATCCAAAAAAACATCCGATCAGTGCAGCCGCCAGCATGACAATGGAACCGACAATCTTGTAAATCGTATTTATTTCTTCTATATAATTATTGATTGTGTTCAGATATGTGGATCCAGTGTCAAATGATTCCGGTAAAAAATCTCCTCTTTGCATAATCTGAGCGGGGAGAGCCGTGATAAAAGTAATGAAATCTGAAATCATAATTATCCTCCTGTTACATTTAAGGTTGTATCTTAAACAGTAACCATACACTAACATAAATTGAAGTATTTCGCAATTTCTTTTGCAAGGATATGTTTTTTAATTTTTACGTGGTTATTGAAGCTTTTAGGTTACAGGTTCACGTAGTAGGACAAGAATAGGATTTTCTGTAATGAATCACAACGTAATAGGAGCGATACTTCATAAATTTGAAGTATCGCTCTTTTTTGATATTGATAATAGTTGATGGAAATGCTTTTGAATAATTACAATCTCTTCAGGTACATAGCCTGTTCCGCAGTGGGAATGCCGATGGCCTGCATGGCCTGTTCTGCCG
>JAJQDO010000062.1 GCA_021202175.1 Clostridiales bacterium
TTTGCGGGCCTTCAGCACGCTGCGCGTATCAGCGGTAAATACGCCGGCTACATCCGTGTAGATCTCGCAGGCAGCCGCATGCAGCGCGGCAGCCAGCGCAACAGCAGTCTTGTCAGATCCACCGCGACCGAGCGTCGTCAGATTATCAAACTTATCCACGCCCTGAAATCCTGTGACAATCACAATCTTACGCTGTTCCAGCTCATTGCGGATACGATCGGTGTCTATCCTTTTCAGGCGGGCATTTCCATAACGATGGGTCGTATGCATGGCAATCTGAAATGCATTCAGAGATATCGCTGGCACCCCAAGATATCCCATGGCCAAGGCCATCATAGATACCGAAACCTGCTCTCCTGTCGTCAACAACATATCCATTTCTCTTTTAGATGGAGAGGGATTAATATCTCTTGCCATCTCGATCAATTCATCCGTAGATTTCCCCATGGCAGATAAGACAACAACTATGTCATTTCCCTTCTGATAATCCTCGATACATCTTCTTGCGACATTGAAGATTCTTTCTCTGTTTCCTACAGAAGTCCCTCCAAATTTCTTAACGATTAACATACTGTTCCTCCTAATAGTAATAATCTAAGGGTTCCTTAGGAACTGATATTAACTCCTTAACAGTTCCTTCGTACAGCAAATATTGATCTGCCAGTTATTTCGCGCGGCCAATATCAATGCATCCGTGTGGGAATGAGCATTGGCATTAATCGAGGAAATAATTCATCAGACCGGTCCCTGATGACATTTCAAGACCGGTTGCGGCAGCTTCTTTCTCATTATAATGCCACATGTGACTGCCTGTTCGGGTGCTGTCATAGAGCATAAACGGAACCGGATCGCTGCTGTGGGTACGAAGGACGATTGGAGTAGGATGGTCTGGCATGACCAACATGCGGTAATCCTCTCCGGAAGCGTCCATACCATCCTTCACGACCCGAATCACCCTTTGATCCAGGTTTTCGATGGCTTTGATCTTACGCGATACACTGCCCTGATGCCCCATCTCATCCGGCGCCTCCACGTGAATGTATGCGAAATCATATCCGTCTTTTACGAGAGCGTCAACGGCCGCCTGCGCTTTTCCCTCATAATTCGTCTCCAGCGTTCCATTTGCTCCTTCCACGGTAATATTTTTCAATCCTGCGCCTACAGCGATTCCCTTTAGCAAGTCGACCGCTGAAATCATCACGCCCTTCTTCCCTGTTTTCTCTTCAAAGGCTGACAACGCCGGCTTCGTTCCAGCTCCCCAAAACCAGAGGGAGTTCGCCTTATGAAGTCCTGCCTGTTCCCTGGCCACGTTGATCGGATGAGAATTCAATATATCATAACTTTTTTCCATCATTTTGGCAATCATCTTTTCTTTCGGAAGATACCTTCCGATCACTCTTCCCAGGATATCATGGGGCGCCGTCAGTTCCACGACCTCCCCTTTGTCCCAGATCAAAAGATGTCGATAGCTGGTTCCGGTATAAAAATGAAACATATCATTTCCAAATTCTTTCTGCACCGCCTGAATCAGAACATCGGCTTCCTCCGTAGATATCTCTCCTGCACTGTGATCCAAGACCCTTTTATCTTTATATTCCGCTTCTTCATCCGATACAGTGACGATATTGCATCGAATCGCGATATCTGTATCCTTCATCGGCACACCGATACTGAGAGCTTCCAGCGGGGAACGACCCGTATAATATTTTTTTGGGTCATAACCCATCACAGAAAGATTCGCCGTGTCGCTTCCCGGTTTCATCCCCTCAGGAATCGTGTGAACCAGACCGATCTCCGATTTTTCCGCGAGCAGGTCCATGGTCGGCGTATCCGCATACTCCAGCGGCGTTTTCCCGTCTAACTCGTCAATGGGATAATCTGCCATCCCATCTCCCAGCACTACAATGTATTTCATAGTAAAAAATATCTCCTTTCGCAAAAGATTATCGAAAAAAACATGAGGCACATTTTTTCCGATAATCTTCTCTTCCTGATTCAAACTATAATCAGGGTGTCAAAATGTATGGCTTTTGACATTCTAATCAACTATATATCAATCAATGCGGATCATTCCCAGAATCGTATCAAAGCGTTTTGCAGCTTTCATATATTCCTTCTCTTTCATAACTCCCGTGATAAATGCTTTTTCCTTAACGCCTTCGACTTCTACCTGTTCCACCGGACCAAAGGCCTCCATGATATCTTCCATAGGCACCTCATAAGGCATACGGACGAAATACTGTCTTGAAAACTCGCCGAAATCACTGAGTTCCAGTTTCTCCGGTTCCCAGATAATCTTAATATGAGTACCCATATGCTTCACACAGTCAACAACATCTGCCGCCACCGCGCTGGCTGTCGGATACTTTCCGGCGCCCTGACCGTAAAACATCGTATCATCCACCATATTTCCATGAACAAATATCGCGTTAAATACGCCCTTGACGCCCGCCAGAGGATGGTATTTATCAATGAGCATCGGGCAAACCAACGCATACAGCTTTCCTTCTTTGACCCAGCTTTTCCCTAAAAGCTTGATACATTTGTTCATTTTTTGCGCATACAGAAAATCTTCTGATGTAATATGCGTGATGCCTTCTGTATGAATATCCTCAAAATCCAGCTGTTTTCCGTGAGCCAGGGAAGTCAGGATGGCAATCTTTCTGCACGCATCATATCCTTCGATATCCGCCTCCGGATGAAGCTCTGCATATCCCTTGTCCTGCGCTTCCTTTAAGACTTCATCAAAAGCCATGCCTTCGTCTTCCATCTTTGTCAGCATATAATTTGTCGTACCATTTAATATGCCGCTGATCTCCTCAATCACATCTGCCGTGAGGCACTGGGTAAGCGGCCGAATGATCGGGATGCCCCCTCCTACACTGGCTTCAAATAGGAAGTTTCCTCTCTTTTCCTCTGCGATAGATATGAGCTCTGCCCCATGCTTCGCGACCAGCTCTTTATTCGATGTGGCAACGCTTCTCCCCTGGAGCAGCGCGGTCTTAACGAAGGTATACGCCGGCTCAACTCCGCCCATGCATTCCACAACAATCTGAATGTCATCATCTTCCTCAATCACTTTATAATCATGAACCACCTTGTCCTGATTCGGATCTCCAGGGAAATCTCTCAGATCAAGAATGCGTTTGACAACGATTCTCTCTCCTGCTTTTTTCTCAATACTGTCGGCGTTCGTCTGGAGCACTGCCACCACACCGGCTCCAATGGTACCATATCCTAATACTGCTACGTTTATCATCACTGACCTCCTCCTGTTTCCTTCCAAATATTATTGATATAAATCCATCCATGCTATCTTTCCGTCTTATCGATTTCTGTCATGTATCACTCGGCTGATACCATTTTAAAATTATGAATGCCTTCTGCCCCTTCGATTCTTTCAAAGAGTTCTTCCACACCATCTGTTGTCGGAAGCACCAATACACTTAGTGTGATCATCGCGATATGATTCACCGGAATGCTTTGGTGAATAGACAAAACGTTCGCATTACACTCTGCTACCACCCTTAATACATTAGATAAAAGTCCTGGTCGGTCTTCCATCTCCATAACAAAGGTAATGGTCTTTCCCTGAATCTTTTCATGAATCGGGAAAATGTCATCTTTGTACTTATAATAAGAACTGCGACTGATACCTACCATGTCGATTGCTTCCCGAATCGTTTTTACCTTTCCGGCACTCAACAGATTATTCACCTGTGCCACTTTAAGGAGCACTTCGGGAAGAGCTCTGTTTCTCACCATGTAATACTTGAACGTGTTTTCCATATAATCCCCTGATATAAGCGACAAAAGTATGATACTGCGTTAAAAAGTTCGCC
>JAJQDO010000198.1 GCA_021202175.1 Clostridiales bacterium
CTTTCATTATGGAACAAAAAAGCAGCTGGATGAACTGGAACATAATCCGGAAAAGCTGAAAATACTAAAGGAGGAGCTCTACTCAATCGTAGAGCGACTCGATGCTTTGACCGAACAAAAGATATTAGATCTATTTTACTACAAGACGATTTTAGATATGTCCACCAAAGTCATCGAAAACCTTGCAGCTGGGTATGATAACATTTTGAAAGGAGTGAAGGGCATTATGGGAGGAACAATACTTGAATATGAAGCGGGAACCATCTATGGCGAGGGAGTTGTTGCCGGTTTCCGCGATGGTGAAGTCGCTGGAAAGGCCGCCGGTTTCCGTGACGGCAAGTTTACTGCGAAGCCGGAAAGCATCAGAGAGTTGATGAAGAATTTAAAACTGACGGCAGAACAGGCCATGCAGGCCATCGGCATTCCGCCTGCGGAACAGGCCATTTACCTGAAGAGATTGTAATCATTTAAATACATTTTTAACAAACGACTAACCTTTATATCAACTATATCAATATCGAAACAAGCAAAGAGGAGCGATACTTCAAAATCTATGAAGTATCGCTCCCATAGCGTTATAATAACATCTCATCTTCACCGTACAAAACCGGTTAACATTTTTTTGTTGCGTTATTATTTGTTTGATAAACTCTAAGATGACCAGCCAAGTCTGTCATATCTCAATGTCGTTTTTTCAACAGCGTCTTTGGCACCAACGCCACTCCTGTAATACAAAAAGCTGCTCCGAGAGCATACATTAAGCAACATCCCGGACCACATCCCGGCATGCAGCCCCCTCTTCCATATCCACGACGTGGCGGTGGTGGTGGCATAAATCCACCTCCTCGGGGTCCTCCCATGCCTCCGCCAAAGCCACCACCGGGGCCTCCCGGTCCACCTGGGCCACCTCTTCCTGGTCCGCCTCCCGGACCTCCGCCTGGGCCTCCTGGCATATCTATCCCTCCTTAGTAAATGTGTCTGGCAATCTCAAAAGTCTTTCATCATCAGAAAGAGATCTCAAACCATTGCCGAAAAATCAGTAGTTAAAGTAAACGACATAAAGTCGTTTGCCATATTTTATAATATATCATACTTTGAACGAAACGGCTATATTAACTTCCTGGAAACAGGTTTATTGTTCGTTACTGTTCAAAACGAAGTTATCTTTAACACGTTATTTTACATTTTTATGTTTTTGTATGTGCTATCTTTCAGTTCCTACATTGTGGATAATAACCCGACGTATCAGGAATCCCATTCATTACGAAGGAATTCCGCGATTTCCACCGCTTTGGGCGAGCATCCCATCAGATTTTTTTCAAAACATTTCGTACATTTCCCAATTCCAAGCTTTCCACTTTCACCCTGATATCCCTGACCGATGGCGATGCTTTCATTTCGTTTTCCACGCAAAAACCCTTCATCATCCAGCCGATCCAGGGCATAAATGAGAGAACCATAACAGGCCGAACAGGCGTCCTTGGCCTTCACATATTTTGCAAGATTGCCGACTCTCCCTCTCGGTGACGGCATTTTTGCCCGGTATCCTTCCGGCCGGAGGTTGTGAATATCGGCAGAGGACGTGTCCGTCGTCCCTATGCCAAGATTCTCTGCCCGTCTTATATATTCGATATCATAAGGATGGTATCCCATCGCTTCGGCAGTAAAGCTATCGCATAAAACAGGGTCTTTAAAGGCCAGCACCCGATTCATCGTCACCGGATTACCTCCTTCCTCGAAGTCCAGATCTCCACAGATATTATCTACCAGGATAAAATCCTGCCAGATGGCTGTATTGAGATGAGCAATCGGTTTATGTAATCCCATCGAATGAAATCTCCGTTTTTCCGAATTTGGAATCAACCCTTTCGCATTTTTCAAAGCGCAGGTCACAATCGTCTGGCAATGTCCCTTCAATACCGGCATGTTAATCATATATTCGATTTTTCGTGCTTCATCGCACACGGCAATCTTCATGCCGTGTGCCTCCACCTTTGCGGAACTATCCTTCTGCAGGTCGACAAAGGGAACATTATATTTATTGCAAATGTCTAACAATCCACTCGTTCTCACCGCCCTGGCAGTGCTGTCGCCCACCCAGGATCCTTCCAGGACTTTCAGGTTTTTGAATCCTTCTTCCCGCAGATATGCCAGCAGTCCATCCAAAATCTCCGGATGAGTGGTCGCGCCGCTCGAAGCCGGCTTCGCTACGACAAGGTTAGGTTTTATCCCGATTTTTTTGCCACGGTCACCGATGTCCGCCGCAAGGTTACATTCCCGCAACAGTTCCATGGTCATGTCTTTATAATCGGTTCCCTGAATCATGTATATATCATTTTTCTTCATTATCTTACCTCCTGACGCTCTCTTCTATTTTTATTATCTCCAGCCGTCTATACCACAAGAAAGAATGCGCCTTGCGTTCAACGCCGCAGATATCAGGACGTTTGTATCAATCAGAACCCTCATAGATTTTAGTCCTCATTTCTTAATTCTTTCACAAGCTCCATAACATCCTCATCCGAGGTCAATCCCGCGCGTTCCGCTTCTCCCGTCATCTCTTTTTGAAGTACACGCATAGCATAGACAGCAGAGTTAAACATGCGCACATTGTCTTCCTCTACTACAAAAGTTACACGGTCGCCACTCTTTACGCCAAGAGCCTCACGTATATCTTTTGGTATGGTAATTTGCCCTTTTGCCATTACTTTGGCATTATCTACAAACATATTAACTGACATACTGCTTCACCTCCCTTGCCTAATATAAAGTAGGGAATTCCCTACTTTATATTATATGCGCTTCTTAAAAAAAATCAACAAAAATCCGCCGAGGATATATATCGGTATATATCCCGGCGGATTTTGTTAAAATGTTTCATGTTGTATTTTACGCTTGCGCAGCCACAATCTGTGGCAGATCAGAGATGGCGTTCATCTTCCATTTTGTTTTTTGATAGGAAGCTGCAGTGCCGATTCCGGCGCTGTCAAATCCCCCGGCCGCTGCCGCGTCGATTCCGGATTCCGCATCCTCAACTACCAGACAGTCTTTGGGATCAAATCCCAGAAAAGCCGCAGCTTTGAGGAATACTTCCGGATCCGGTTTGGATCGGGTGATATTCGTCCCGTCGCTGATGGCGTCAAAATATCCTGCGAGGCCCAGGCGTTCAAGGATCATCCTGGTGTTGCGGCTGGAGGAACCGATGGCCAGCTGGAAACCTTGTTCGTGAAGTGTATCCAGGGTTTCTTTTACCTCGGATGGCAAATCTGCCGGCGTCATCTGCTGCAATAGTTTTTTGTATATCTCATTTTTGGTTGCCGCCAGGTTTTCTTTTTCTTCCTGAGTGTATATTTTTTCACTTTTTTCCAGGATAATGTCCAGGCTTGCCATCCTGCTCACGCCGCGAAGACGGTCATTAATATTCTCGTCAAAATAAACACCAATCTGATCGGCCAGTGCTTTCCATGCCTGATAATGATACTGATCTGTATGACAGATGACGCCGTCCAGATCGAATATGATGCCTTTATATCTCATTGTTTTGTCTCCTCTGCATAAATAGTACATTGATAACATAGTCGACTCTATGTCGTTTACGCCGCGCCAATCGCAGGCTGCATATATATTTTACCCACTGATATCAGTCTGGAATCCACTGTCTCTCTCTTTGATATCAGAATGAAATCCATGTTTTACTCAATGATAAAACAGGATATCGATACTGCTGCTTCTTCTTTCGATATCATAAATTTCGATATCATAAATTTGATTAGGGTGTCAAAAGTAAATTCAAAAAGAAATGCAGATTGACACCACGT
>JAJQDO010000352.1 GCA_021202175.1 Clostridiales bacterium
CAGCCCTTATTAGGGCTAATTGCAAACCACCAGTTGAACTGGTGGTTGCTGACTTTGGCTGGATAAAAAGGGGGCAAAAAAATATTGACAGTTGAAGACATCATTGCAGATTACTATGACGAAACGAAGGATTGTGCAGAATGCGATGCCTATGCCGATACACTTTATCAGGATGCGCTCCGCCTCAGTATGGAATTAAACAACCGATACCATACTCCAGATGAAATCAGAGAAATCATGAGCCGCCTGACGGGACAGCAGGTAGATGATTCCTTTCGATTGTTTCCGCCATTCTACACGGATTTTGGAAAGAACACGCATATTGGGAGAGATGTTTTTATCAATTCAGGCTGTCACTTCCAGGATCAGGGCGGTATCGAAATCGGAGACGGCGCAATGATTGGTCACAACGTGGTGCTGGCAACGATCAATCATGACCTGTCTCCAATGAAGAACCGGAAGAATCACTACGCTCCTGTTAAAATCGGCGCTCACGTATGGATCGGTTCTAACGCGACGGTTCTTCCGGGAGTGTCCATCGGTGAATGGTCGGTTGTGGCAGCAGGGGCAGTCGTGACAAAAGATGTACCACCTTACACAGTGGTAGGCGGTGTACCAGCACAAATAATTAAAAAAATTGAAGGTGGGGTAGAATGAAGAGATTGATAGCATTCACTCTCTCGGTTTGCATGATTTCCATGCTGGCGGCTTGCAGCTCTGAAGTTGCGGAATCGTTATCCGATTCTGAAAACAGCACTGTTTCGATTACGGACAGTCAAACGAAAGCAGAAAGCGAAGCAGAAGGAACAGATATTGATACACCGGAAGAAGGCGAGGACGAAACAACGGATTCAGACAGCATTTCTTCCGGCAGCAACATCCTGGTTGCTTATTTTTCCTGTACAAGTACTACAGAACAGATTGCCCAATGGGTTATAAGTGAAACCGGCGCAGACAGTTACGAAATTGTGCCGGAAGACCCTTATACGGAAGAGGATCTGGCATATTATACCGGCGGACGTGCCGACCAGGAGCAGGAGGATTCTTCCGCCCGTCCTGCAATCTCCAGCAGTGTGGAGGATATCGAACAGTACGATGTGATTTTCCTCGGTTATCCCATCTGGCACGGGCAGGCGCCACGGATCATCAGCACCTTCCTGGAGAGTTATGATTTGTCTGATGTGACGATCATTCCCTTCTGTACCTCCCACAGCAGCGGCATCGGCTCCAGCGCCGAAAATCTGCATAATCTTTGCTCCAATACTGTTACATGGACGGAAGGACAACGGTTTTCCGGGGATGCAACGGAAAGTGATGTAGTGGAATGGTTAGAAAGTTTAGAATTACCGGAAAGTGAGGTTCGTACCGTGGGTGAATTTGACTTTGAAACGAAAACCGTACTGCTGAACAGCGGCTATGAAATGCCCATCATGGGACTTGGCACTTATAGTCTGACAGATGAGGAGTGTGCCGTTTCCATTGCAACACTGCTAGAAACAGGCGGCAGACTGATAGACACCGCATATATGTACGGCAATGAGGCGGCTGTAGGACAGGCTATCCGGGATTCGGATGTGCCACGGGAAGAAATCTTTGTGATCACCAAACTCTACCCCAGCCAGTTTGACAATGCTGCCGAGGCCATTGATGAGGCTCTTGAAAAGATGGGGCTTGATTTACATTGACATGATTCTCCTGCATCATCCGGGAGACGGCGATGTGGAAGCGTATCTGGCACTTGAACAGGCCGTCGCAGACGGCAAGGTGCATTCCATTGGCCTGTCCAACTGGTATGTGGAGGAACTGGAGGAGTTTCTGCCCCAGGTGAACATCACCCCATCTCTGGTACAGAACGAAATCCATCCCTATTATCAGGAAAATGATGCGATTCCTTATATTCAGTCCCTTGGCATTGTGATGCAGGGCTGGTATCCACTCGGTGGCCGTGGGCATACAGCGGAGTTGCTAGGGGATGAAACCATTTCCGCGATCGCTGATACTCATGGCGTTTCCTCTGCCCAGGTAATCCTGCGGTGGAATTTACAAAAAAGTGTCGTAGTAATTCCCGGCTCCAGCGACCCGGATCACATCCGGGAGAATCTCGACCTGTTTGGCTTTGAACTAACAGATGAGGAAATGGAACAGATCAACGCGCTGGATAGAAACGAAAAACACGACTGGTATTAAATTTTGATACAAAATAAATTTAGAAAGGACGAAAACATGATGAATGAACAGCTTACTTTAACACAAGAATGGGATAAGACTTTCCCGAAGAGCGAAAAGGTGAATCACAGCAAGGTGACTTTTCACAACCGTTATGGAATCACTCTGGCTGCGGACATGTATGTGCCGAAGGGCGCAGTGGGACAACTCCCTGCGATTGCAGTATGTGGACCTTTTGGTGCAATCAAAGAACAGGCGGCGGGCCTGTACGCTCAGACGATGGCAGAGCGGGGCTTCCTGACGATCGCATTTGACCCGTCCTATACCGGTGAAAGCGGCGGTACGCCCCGCTACATGGCTTCCCCGGACATCAACACGGAGGACTTCATGGCAGCGGTGGATTTCCTGTCTGTGCAGGACAGCGTTGACCCAGAGAAAATCGGCATCATCGGAATCTGCGGCTGGGGCGGTATAGCTCTGAACGCGGCGGCACTGGATACTCGTATTAAAGCGACAGTTGCCTCCACCATGTATGACATGACCCGCGTCAACGCCAACGGTTATTTCGACAGTGAGGACAGCGAAGAAGCCCGGTACGAAAAACGCAAGACTCTCTGCGCCCAGCGCATCGTTGATTACAAGAGCGGCACCTATGCGCTGGGAGGCGGCGTGGTGGATCCGCTGCCGGAGGACGCGCCTTTCTTCGTAAAGGATTATTACTACTATTATTAGACTGAGCGTGGCTACCACCCCCGCAGCCTGAATTCCAACGGCGGTTGGAATGTAACAGGGTGTCAGTCCTTTATGAATATGCCAATCTTGCAGTACAGCCAGGAAATCCGGAATGCTGTTCTCATTATTCATGGCGAGAAGGCTCATTCCTGTTATTTCAGCCGGGACGCTTTTGCAAAACTTAACGGCGACAACAAGGAGCTTCTGATTATTCCGGGAGCGGTCCACACAGATCTTTATGATCAGGCAGATGTGATTCCGTTTGACAAATTAGAGGCTTTCTTCAACGAGTATCTGAACTGACCGGAGGTAAAAATCAGGATGAATATTCTTGTTTTAAATGGAAGCCCGCGTCCAAAGGGCAATACCAGGCAGAGCATCGCAGACTTAATTGCAGTGCTGAGCTTCGGCATCGGCTGCTTTTGTGCCGGGTATACGTTCGGCAAGGATAATCATAAAACACAGAAATAACCGCCCTCAGTCATTAAAGCGGTTATTTCTTTTAACTTAATCATTTTGTGGCTAACCGTCTATCGATAGCTCCCGGGGGACACCTGTTACCGCAGGTGTCTTTCCTTATGCCTACTATAGCGTGAATTCCGGAACAATTCAAGAAAATTTTGCTGGATCAATGCATACATTCCTCAATTTGTTACTTTTCACGGGGTAGTTGTAATCTCCAAATGAATAGACTATGGAGTTGTACCTATAATTATAATGTACCATAAATATCAATGCCATCAATTCACGCTTCTCATGCAGACCGATTTCTTGATTTTGACATTTTGGCCTGACTTATTTCTTCCTCCAAGCAGACCAATTTTTCATTTTTGGCATTTTGGTCTGATTTTTTTCTTACAAAATCAATAAAAATATTAAAAATATGGAATATTAGTCTTAT
>JAJQDO010000103.1 GCA_021202175.1 Clostridiales bacterium
GGAGGGTGGATGTGTCCGCAGAGGAGATTCGGATCATCTTTAAGGATGAGGAGGATGCGGTGGCTGTGTGAAAATCACAGCCCTCATCACAGCTTGTTTCAAAAAAATTCACGGAAAATTTCAAGTTATCAGAATACTATTGAGTTGATTTAAAGGCGGCTCTGTGGTAAACTAAAAGTACGATAGGAGTGGTCTACGCTCCTGTCGGATACCGTAATGAAAGGCGGTGATGAAAACTGTGAAAATTTATCTCGATAGTTGCTGCTACAACAGACCTTTCGATGATTTATCACAGGATAGAGTTTATCTCGAAAGTGAAGCTATACTTAGCATCTTGGATAAAGGATTTCGTGGTGAATACGAGCTTTTAGGAAGTGACGTGGTCGAATATGAGTTATTTCAAATCCATGACATTGTAAAATGACAAAATGTTCTTGACCTATATAAGAATGTTCAAGTACGAATCGAGGAAAATGATGACATAGATAATCGAGCGAAAGAGATTCGAAGCCAATCAAATATCCACATGTTCGATAGTCTTCAGATTGCCTGTGCAGAGGCAGGCGGAGCAGATGTTATGCTCACGACAGATGATAAGCTGGAAAGAATGTCAGTGCGATTAGCGCTAAATGTTAGGATAATGAACCCATCAAAGTTTGTTATTGAAATGCTATATGGGAGGTGAATTGCATGTTGCAGGTCAATTTAAAAAATCCAATGGAAGTTCAGGTTACAGGTATGAATGCTTTAAAAGAAGCGCTTGGACCGATAGGAGCTGTAAGATTTATTCAGATGTACAGTCCCGGTTATGGTGACTATACGAAAGAACGCCAAGAAAAGCCAGATGTTGACCCCGATGAAGCGATTGCTCGAATCCGAGAATTTAAGGAAATGAAGAAACAGGGGTTGTTGTAAAGATAGGTACCCCATTTTAAGATTGAGAAAGGGCTACAAAGAAATGTGCGAAGTAGCTGAAAAGATTTATGAGCAGGGTTTCAAGCAGGGGGCGATGGGGAAGGCACGAGAAATAGCGCTTCTCGCAGCGGCAAGGGTAATTTTCCTCGTTACGAAAGTCTCACCTCGGCGTTCTGATTCATGGTTGAACAGGATGCCGGAGCAGCAGAACATATTGTAGGCTTCACGGTATTCCTTCGTGATCCAGAAGCCGTACTGTTTTGCCACAGCGTAAGGGGAGTAGGGGTGGAACGGTGTCTTTTCGTTCTGCGGTACTTCCTCTACTTTGCCGTAAAGCTCCGAGGGCGAAGCCTGATAAATGCGGCATGTATCCTTTAAGCCAGTGAGCCTGACTGCCTCCAGAATGCGCAGGACGCCTGTAGCATCCACATCTGCCGTAAATTCCGGCACATCAAAGCTGACCTGCACATGGCTTTGCGCCGCGAGGTTGTAGATTTCGTCCGGTCTGACTGTTCCGATGACGGAGACAAGGCTCATCGAATCGCCAAGGTCGCCGTAGTGGAGATGGAAGTTGGGAGTCCCTTCGAGATGGGAGATGCGCTCTCTGTAGTCTACAGATGAGCGGCGGATGATTCCGTGTACATCGTATCCCTTTTCCAGTAGGAATTCTGCCAGGTAGGAGCCATCCTGCCCGGTGATGCCTGTAATAAGTGCTGTTTTCATGTTAATCCTCCATGTATTAAAATCTGATGCAATGCGTGTTTCGCTGTTCGCAATAAAGATTTTACTGCCTGAAAAAGGCGAAGGAGAGTCACGATATTATCAATCCAGTAGCACAATATTATTTTTTTATGCGGGTGAGGTCTGGGGAAACGGCAAAGTGTGTGTTTCCCTCCTCATTTTCTCAAGCGCTTTTTTGTTGAAAAACAAGGCTTTTGTTAAGATTGATATCAGTGTAGGGAAGAGCAGAATGAGTCTGGTGGATGGATTATCCATGGTATCGAGTACTGGATCAGGCTGAATAGGGTATAAGAAATAAAACGTCGTCATTTTTATAAATGGCACTACGCATACCCTCCCATGCTATGGCAGCTAACCTCCTGTGTCCAACGGGATCACGTAGCATGCACGGTCCCAACTTCCTTCGTTCTGCATCCATAAACCGGGCATCAGCTTATTTGAGAATAGGGGTATCACAAAACGCAACTAAAAATAGTTGCAAATCTTATCCGTCCATGTTATACTACTATTACAGAGATGAGAGCATCTCTGGTTAGATGGAGGTATTGCCAGTGGGACAAAAGGAAAAGCTAATCAAAAAGCTACAATCAAAGCCCAGGGATTTTACGTTTGAGGAAGCGGAGAGGCTGCTGGGCTACTTCGATTATGGAAAGTCAGATAAAGGAAAGACAAGTGGCTCAAGGGTAATATTTACCTGTGAGGGCAGGTCGCCGATTTTGCTTCATAAGCCTCATCCGAGAAAAGAGCTGTTGGAGTATCAGGTGAAGCAACTGGTTGAAAAATTGGAAGAGGAGGGTCTTTTATGAATAATACCATGAGTTACAAAGGTTATGTCGGCAGCGTGGAGTTCTCCGAGGAGGATGGCGTATTTTATGGCAAGGTCATGGGCATCCGCGCATTGATTTCCTATGAAGGAGAGACAGCGAAAGAACTGGTGGACGATTTTCATGGCGCTGTAGATGATTACCTAGAATTGTGCAAGGAGGAAGGAAAAGAACCAGAAAAAGCATATAAAGGAAGCTTTAATGTTCGGATTTCACCAGAGCTGCACAGGGACGCGGCAATCTTTGCGGCGGCGCATCAAATGAGTTTGAACAGCTTTGTAGAAAATGCAGTGAGTAACGAACTGGCTAGAGCGTAAGAACACCCCTGCGCAAGATTGCTTTTCGGGCGATTTTAACGCAGGGGTTATTTTCTGCCATCATGTAGGCTTTGAGAAAAAGTTTGATATGACTGAAAATACGACACGACGAAAAATGGAGATTGGGCAGTATTTTTTCATCGTGGATGGAACCGTTGACTGGTTCCGGCTTGTGCTGGTTTACGGGATACGAGTGGGAATTCCCCATATGGTGATTGTGATTCCGGGCATATGGGATATTTCCGGTACAGTCGGTATGGTGGCCTTTTGCGTTATTATCGGCGGGCTGTTCGGAGCTGTGATTGCAGCTTGGTTAGGAATTCGGGCAATTTTTTATTTGGTGGCGTTTCCGGTTTCATGCGTGGTTAGACGGATGGGGAGAAAGGCAGGGAAGGTATGAGCATTGGAAGCAAGAAATAGAAGTGAGTGAAGTATTTTGGCTGATTGTATTTAACCGCTTAAGAAAATTGAGAGAGATATAAAAATGTGCCAGGGAATCCGAACATCCGGATTTCCTGGCACATTCCTTTGTACATACTAAATCAGGCAAGGGATAAGCCGAGTCACTTCCTGACAAGGTTTACGCTCACATTTGCTGCCTTAGCAATCAAATCTTCGGATATGCCAGATTCATGCAGGCTAATCGCCATAGCTTTCGCTTTTTCCAGTTTTCCGTGTTCTATGCCCTGTTCAATGCCTTGCTCATAAATCTTTTCTGCTACCTCGCACATACAAGCCACCAAATCATGCAAGCGCCAAACCAAGCCATTCAGATATCTGGTTCTCGCTTCTATTCAACATATCAGCAATGACCGCTACTCTGTAGCCTTTTTCATACATTCTGCTTGCCGTAGCCTTTGCTTCCTCTATGCGGCCTTTTGCTTCACCTTGCTCCAAGCCTTGCTCTATGCCCTGGCCATAAATCTTTTCTGCTACTTCGCACATTTCTTTGTAGCCCCCTTTCTCGGTCTTCAAATAGTGTACCCGTTT
>JAJQDO010000145.1:0-5722 GCA_021202175.1 Clostridiales bacterium
AACAGCCGCAGCAGGCTTCACTCAAACAGATTTTTTAACAGTCACTGCCGACATAACTCAAATAAATCCTTGAGAACAGCCGCAGCAGATTTTTTATGATAGCCATCTGGATCTTCCATGACATTTCCCTTCGCGATACTCCAGTGGAATTGGCTGTAATCGGTCAGATAGGACGTTCCTCTCGAACAATTTGGATACCGTTTGTACCAGGACGGAAAATACTTTTTCATATATTTGCGCGCCAGCCTCACTGCCTTCGAGTTACTCTTCCCGGAAGGAGTGGAAGTTCCGCAGATCTGCACGCCTGCCGGACTGGAATGCACCAGAACCACGCTTCCATCGGAACATTCCCCCAGAACAATGTATACGTGTCCGGAACCTGACATGATATCTCCCGCTTTATAGTTCTTCACTGCGGAGGCCTTTTTAAAAGTTCCCCAGCCGGCATCGGCATAATTTGCCGCCAGATTTTTCGCCTTATCCACGTACCCTTCCCCGACACTTCCTTTTGTCGTATGCATAACATTGTAAATCGTCCATCCTACAAAACCAGAACAATCCAGACCGTATCCCCACTTATAGCGATAGTTCCTGTACTGATAGGATGCAGTCTGCTTTGCGGCGAACTTCCTCCACTGGGGATTCAGCCCAATACGAAGAGCATCTGCCCCGGCGCCGTTGTCTGCTTTATTCCATCCGCCTCCCCAGATGTACATGGTCGATCCCACAGGCGCGAGGGCCGTTTTCAAAAGGTTTCGTATCGTTGTCGTTCCCTGCTTCGCCAGGGTTGTGGTATATTGTTTCGAAAAACTGCTATACACCATCTTCCGCTTTTTTATCTTATACGCTCTCACTTTATACGTATAACTCTGTCCCCTGGTACGGTTTTTCAGAACCAGTTTTCTTTTTGTCGTCACCTTGATCCGCGTCCAACTGATATCCCCTTCTTTTTTTTCGTAAATTTCGTATCCATCAGCGCCTTGCACTGTTTCCCAGGACAGGACCACCTTAGCATTCACTCCATTCGCAAGAAATCCCTGCGGTGTCGCGAGTTTTACCGCCGCATAACAATCTTTCCTCCCGATACCGCTAAACCAGAAGGCACAAAATACTGCCAGCATCATGAATAAGCGCATCAAAATCCGTCTCTGTCTGTTTTTCCTTCTCATATCAATTTTTGCCTTTCTATACTTATAGTTTTCGCCATGAACCGTAACAAATTTATTTCCTGATTGTATATGTGATCAGAATGTCAAAAGCGATATATCCCCCCTGCTGGATAATTTTCGCAACAATGAAAAGAACCTTTTGGCACCCTGATCAAATGCGTCTAATGATGCGGGAGGCAAAAATCCAGTAAAGAATTTATGTTATTTGAACAAATACGGTGGATTTTTGACGAAAACGTGCTATAATGCTTATTAGTTATCGTAATCATACACAGCTTTTACAAAAGTAGTCAGGAGAGTGATACCCATGAGTCATAACCAAGTGCATTCCCGGCGCAGCATCCCAGCGCAGGGAAAACCAATCATTGTCAGTCGTTTCGCATTGATCTGTTTCCTCTTATTTACATTATGCATGAACTCGGTACATGTTTCCGCGAAACAGCTCTATACCACCGATGGCGTTCATGTGCGAAGCCAGCCGAATTCCTCCTCCGAGATATGTACCACCCTGGAAAAAGGAACCGCTGTTACTAAAACAGGGACAAGCGGAAACTGGATCAAAATCCAGGCTGATGGCGTGAGTGGTTATATTTATAAAGATTATCTATCCTCCGATGGACTATCTTCTGAAAGCACCAGCAAAGATTCTACATCCTCCGGCACCAGTTCCAGTACCTCTTACATCAACAGTACCGAAGTAAATCTGCGCAAGAAAGCCAACAGTCATTGCAAAATAAAGGCCGTCCTCGAGAAGGGGGAAACGGTGAGCATCCTCTCGCATTCAGGAAACTGGACAAAAATACAGCGTGAAGACGGCACTTCCGGTTATGTTTACAGCATATATCTCGGTGCCGGCAAATCATCCGATACTTCCTCCGAAAGTACGGTATCCCGGGCTGATGTCATCTCCGAATATCGTTCCGATGCCATCTCCTATGCCAAAACGCGTCTCGGCGATAGCTACAGCCAGGATCTGAGAGATACCGATGGATATGCCGACTGCTCAAGCCTTGTCCGCGATGCTTATAAAAACGCCACCGGTATTTCTATCGGAAATACGACCACCACGCAGGCTGATCAGATGGAAGATTACTTCTACTCCATCAGCAAAATCACGGACGCGACACGGGGAGATCTGTTATACCATCTTTCTGACGATAACCATGTGGGCATCTATCTTGGAAACGGTAAGGTACTGCAGGCGTCCCAAAAATCCGGCTGCGTAAAAATATCCACCTACGACAGCAATACTTCCTACTGGGAATATGGCTGTAATGCCGCCGCCTACTGCTATGATCATTCCTGATCGAAACATGAATAACATAATCAACTTAGAAACATGTATACCATAATCAATATAATGACGTAGGCGTCAAAAGAAAACTATGAATTACCATAATGCGAAACATAACCTGTGTCTCACTGTTTTACGTTATGGCATTATGGCAGATTCATACCAGATTCACAAAATACATCAACGCAGCCCAGGTATACAGCGGGTAATAGATGCCATGTTCGTCTCTACCCCGACGAAGGTATTCCTGGGCATCTTTCTTAGAAAGGATACGGAAACCATCAAACTGTTCGCTTCCTTCCGCGCCGCTCTGCGTCAGTTCCGGCATGGTGTCACGGTTAATGGATATAAAGACCAGGCCATTGGCTTCATCCGTCATCCCCGGCGTCGAAAAGACAAAAGGATTAATCACCTTTACTTCATCGGTCGGACCCACAACGATGCCGGTCTCTTCATGAAGCTCGCGGACCGCGGTCCGTTCGAGTGCATTCGGACTCTTCCAGTCCTCGGGATCGATAATCCCTGCCGGAACACTCAGCAGGTATTGCCCTGCCGGATAGCGATACTCCCAGCTTAAAAGCAGTTTTGACTCCTCTCCCTTAATATTCAATACGACGACACAGCTGACCGCATCGGGAAGCAGCGTCTGATAGGCCTCCTTTGGCATCAGCACCGGGATTCTGTCCTCCTCCCGGCGACTGGCGCAATAATAATGGGCACCTTTCTCATATTGGATATCATAAAGCTTCATATATTTCGAATCGTAAATCTTTTTAATCTGTTCTTTTTTCATCTTGTCCTCCTTATCTTTCGTCGTCCACATATTCCTTAGCACTTCGGTATTCATGGACACCTCAACATTCTTTGGCTCTTCCGCATCCATGGGCACCTCAGCATTCCGGCTGACATGTACAAATCAACCCTAATCCATTTCAAATGTATTATTTCTATCATAACATAAGCTGCCGAGAAAAGCACGAATCTTTGCAATTACTTGGCAGATTCCCGATGTTGAATTTTTTGCGAAATTTTGTATAATCATGGTATAGAACATAAAGGAGAACCATCATGCTGACTTATTCTTTTGACAATTTGGGAAATACTCCCCTGTACGAACATCTCTATAAATGTATCAAAAACGATATCGCAAACGGCATCCTGACCGCAGGAATGAAGCTGCCTTCCAAGCGCAGTTTCGCAAAAAACCTCGGCGTCAGCGCCATTACCGTGGAAAATGCTTACGCTCAGCTTCTATCTGAGGGTTATATTTATTCCGTTCCAAAAAAGGGGTATTACATTTCCGATTTTACAAGCGAGTTCACACACAGCAATCCGCAACCCTCAAAAAATATACCGGTTCCTTCCACAGACATCGTTTATTATGCCGATTTTTCCAGCAACCAGACACGACCGGAGAATTTTCCTTTCTCTGTCTGGGCTAAACTGATGCGGGAAACGATGTATGACAAAAACACCGAATTAATGACCAAATCTCCCAGCGGTGGTATCCTTGAGCTGCGACAGGCTATTGCAGTACATTTGCGGCAGTTTCGGGATATCCATGTGGAGCCGGAACAGATTTTTGTCGGTGCCGGAACCGAGTATCTTTATGGGCTTTTGATCCAATTTCTCGGTTTTGATAAAGTGTATGCTATTGAGAATCCCGGATATGAGAAAATCGCTCAGATATACCACAGCTATCAGGTTAATTATCAGTTTATCGACATGGACGCTCATGGCATCCGCATCGACAAACTGGAACAGGCCAATGCAGACGTCGTTCACATATCTCCGTCGCACCATTTTCCTACGGGAATCATCACACCGGTCAGCCGTCGCTATGAACTGCTAAGCTGGGCGGCGAAATCGGATTCCCGCTATATCATCGAGGATGACTATGATAGCGAATTCCGCCTGACGGGCAAACCGATTCCTGCCTTGCAGAGCATCGATATCATGGAAAAGGTCATCTACATCAACACATTTACCAAGAGCCTGTCTTCCACCATGCGTATTAGCTACATGGTACTGCCTCGCTCCCTGGCAGCCCGTTTTTTGACCCAAATGAGCTTTTATTCCAGTACCATCTCCAACTTTGAACAGTACGCCCTCATGCGCTTCATCCGGGAAGGTTATTTTGAAAAACATATTAACCGCATGAGAAATTATTACCACAAGCAGCGGGATTATCTTCTGGAAACCATCAAAAAAAGCCCTCTGTCTTCTTTCGCCACCATAACGGAAGAAGACGCGGGACTTCATTTTCTGATGAAAATCGATACCGACATTCCCGATGCTGTCATCCAGGAGAGGGTGCGAAATAAAAATATCCGCCTGAACAGCCTTTCTCAGTATTATAATGAGCCGACCCAGGATGTGGAACATATTTTCATCATTAATTATTCTTATGTAGAAGCGGAACATATTCCAAAGGCGATTGACGGCCTCTATCAATGTCTGATGGAATGAAAAACACAGAAATGGAGCTGTCGTCTATCTGATATACTTTCCCCTACATACCAGGTTTTTGATATTTCACTTGTCTACATAGAAGAGAGTATATTAATTCCGACAGCTCCACTCCGATTCAGATACTATTTGATATCATTTTTTAAATCTTATTTCCAGTATACAATTGATAATATCTGCCCTTTGCTTCAAGCAGTTCATCATGTGTACCGCGCTCAATCACACGACCCTGTTCCAATACCATGATACAGTCACTATTCTTAATCGTGGAGAGGCGATGCGCGATAACGAATGTCGTTCTACCCTTCATCAGCTTATCCATACCATCCTGCACGATTTTTTCGGTACGGGTATCAATGGAACTGGTCGCCTCATCGAGAATCAGTACCGGCGGGTCCGCGATAGCCGCTCTGGCAATAGAAAGAAGCTGTCTCTGCCCCTGACTTAAATTCGCACCATCACCGGTCAGTACGGTGTCGTATCCATTTGGCAGACGGCGGATAAATCCATCGGCATTCGCCAGCTTTGCCGCTGCTTCCACTTCCTCATCGGTGGCATCCAGCTTACCATAACGGATATTCTCCCGAACCGTTGCGGTAAGCAGATGCACATCCTGCAATACCATGCCCAGAGAATGACGCAAATCACCCTTCTTAATCTTATTGATGTTGATGTTGTCATAGCGAATCTTTCCATCCTGAATATCATAAAAACGATTGATCAGGTTGGTGATGGTCGTCTTGCCGGCACCTGTGGAACCGACGAAAGCGATTTTCTGACCTGGTGTGGC
>JAJQDO010000145.1:5732-25771 GCA_021202175.1 Clostridiales bacterium
ATATCGTGAAGAACCATTTTATCGTCATTATAGCCGAAGTCCACACCAAGGAATTCTACATTTCCTTCCACTTTCACATAGGTTGTGGTGTCCGTAGCCTTGTGATAATGCTTCCAGGCCCAGATTCCGGTACGCTTCTCCGACTCACAAAGATTGCCGGATTCATCATACTGTGCATGGGTAAGGGTAACATATCCATTATCTACTTCTGGCTCCTCGTCGAGCAGGGCGAAGATACGCTGGGCACCTGCCAGGCCCATAACGATAAAGTTAATCTGTTGGCTGACCTGGTTGATTGGCTGGTTAAAACTCTTGTTGAAGGTCAGAAAACTTGCCAGAGCCCCAAGTGTAAATCCACCGAAGCCATTGATTGCCAGGGTTCCTCCCACGATAGCGATGATGACATAGCTGATATTTCCAATCTGAGCGTTCACCGGCATCATCACGTTCGCATATCGATTGGCATTATTGGAACTCCTGCAGAGTTCTTCATTTAATTTATTAAATTTTTCAATGTTCTCCTCTTCATGACAGAACACCTGCACGACCTTCTGTCCAGCCATCATCTCTTCAATGAACCCATCCTCCGCGCCAAGTGCAATCTGCTGTGCCACGAAGTTTTTACTGCTCAAGGCCGCCAGCCTCGTAGAGAAGAAAAGCATAACCCCTACCATCAAAAGCGTAATGATCGTCAGCGGAATATTCAGCCTGATCATGCAGATCAGCACACTAATGATGGTAATTACGCTGTTGATCAGCTGTGGGATACTCTGGGATACCATCTGCCGCAGCGTATCAATATCGTTCGTGTATACGGACATGATATCACCATGGGCATGGGTATCAAAATATTTAATGGGCAGATCCTGCATATGAAGAAACAGATCATTTCTCAGATCCTGCATCGTTCCCTGGGTAATATTGACCAGAATCTGTGACTGGAGAAGGGACGCCAGGATACCGATAGCATAAAACATCGCCACTCGAGCGATGGCCGCCGCCAGAGCGGAAAAATCTGTTCCTCCAGCTTCCACCATCGGGACTATATATGAATCGATCAATGTCTGCATGAACATCGTTCCCTGGACATTTGCCAACACACTGATAACAATGCAGACAATCACGATACTGTATGCCACTCCGTGTCGTTTGAAGATATAGCCAAGCAAACGCATAATCATTCCCATCGGATTCTCCACATGTGCTCTGGGGCCACTCGGACCGGGGCCACCTGGACCTCTGTTTACCCTTGGTTTCTGTGTCGTTCTATCCTGTTCTGCCATCAGTCTTCACCTGCCTTTTCATCAAAATCGCCGCCGGCATTGGTCTGAGACTCATAGACATCTCTGTAAATCTCGTTATTTGCCAACAATTCTTCATGAGTTCCGAAGCCATTGACCTCGCCTTCCTCCAGCACCAGAATCCGATCGGCCTCCTGCACGCTGGATATCCTCTGGGCGATGATCAGTTTGGTCGTATTCGGAATCTCTGTAGCGAAAGCTTCGTGAATTCTGGCATCCGTCGCCGTATCGACCGCGCTGGTACTGTCGTCAAGAATCAGCACCTTCGGGTTCTTCAGCAAAGCTCTGGCAATACAGAGTCGCTGTTTCTGTCCACCGGACACATTCGTACCGCCCTGCTCAATATGGGTTTCATATCCTTGAGGCAATTTTTCGATAAATTCATCCGCACAGGCTAATTTACAGGCCTGTTTGCATTCCTCCAACGTGGCGTCCTTTTTGCCCCAGCGAAGGTTGTCTAAGATCGTTCCCGAAAAGAGGACGTTTTTCTGCAGCACGACGGCCACTTCATTACGCAGTGTATCCAAATCATACTCCCTGACGTCTCTTCCACCGACCCGCAAAGATCCATCTGTAACGTCATACAAGCGGCTGATCAGGTTGACCAGACTGGACTTGGAACTGCCGGTCCCGCCGATAATGCCGATGGTCTCTCCTTCTTTGATCGAAATATTGATATCTTTCAGCACACGTTTTTCACTGTCCTTCTGATACTTGAAAGAAACATGATCAAATACGATACTTCCATCCTTTACTTCGTAAACCGGATGTTCCGGATTAACGATATCTGCCTTCTCGTTCAGCACTTCAGACACACGCTCCGCACTGGCCACACTCATGGAAATCATGACAAATACCATGGAGAGCATCATCAGGCTCATGAGAATGTTCATGCAGTACGTCAGCAGCATCATCAGCTCGCCGGTAGTGAGAGCAGACTGTACGATCATCCTCGCTCCCATCCAGCTGATCAGTAATATACAGGTATAGACCGTCATCATCATAAGAGGCGCATTGAACGCGACAATCCGTTCCGCCCGCACACCCAGCTTATACAATGCCTGGTTTGCCTTGCGGAAACGTTCCTTCTCATAATCCTCCCGAACATAAGCCTTCACAACACGGATGGCCGAAACGTTTTCCTGGACGCTAGCGTTCACGTCATCGTATTTACGAAACATCTGTTTAAAATACTTCATCGCCCTGGTCACGATCAGCATCAACAGTGACCCCAAAACGAGAACTGCCACCAGGTAGATTGTCGCGAGCCTCACATTAACATAAAAGGACATGGCCATGGCAACAATCAAGCTGAACGGAGCCCGCACGCACATACGAATTATCATCTGATAAGCATTCTGCAGGTTCGTGACATCCGTCGTCATACGGGTCACCAGACTGGCTGTACTGAACTTATCAATATTCGAGAAAGCAAAGGTCTGTATATTCTCAAACATGGATTTCCTCAGGTTTTTTGCAAATCCTGTGGACGCGCTGGCACCATATTTTCCACTCATAATACCACAAAACAGTCCAAAGGCGGCGGCTATGACCATCCATATCCCGATACGATAGATATGGCCGATATCACCCTTTTCTACGCCATCGTCAATGATCGATGACATCAAAAGTGGAATGATCATTTCCATGATCACCTCCAAAATCATAAAAGTCGGGGTCAGAATCGAATCCCTTTTATATTCTTTGATCTGACCCGCCAAAGTTTTAATCATCTTCTCTTATCTCCTTCCACTATATTCTGGATCATTTGCGAGCACTGGAATATCAATGATACAACAACACCAGACCAAAATCATTTTATCCCCAAGCTGATGTTATCTTCTTTCTGTTCAGCATATTCCCATGACGAAAACACATCATTACCAAAATCATTACTGAGATTAACACGGATTTTCGAGGCGACCTCCAAAAAGACATCCATGTCTTCCTCATCAATTCCTACGCTCAGCCGCCTCTCCATCTCCTGAATGATATCCTCAATCTTCTCATGGGACTCCAAGCCTTTTTGAGTAAGGCCTAAACATTTCAGGCGGCAGTCTCTGTCCACAGCAACTCGAGTGATATACCCTTTTTTCTCCAGCTGCTTCACAATACCGGTCACCGTAGAGCGGGCAATAGAAAATTCCGCTTCCAGATCCTTCTGATAAACTTCCTCATCCCGATGGTCATATAGATATGCAATAATCCATCCGTGCATAAATGGCAGTACATCTTCCTCGTTTGCCTTCAGGCGTTCCATCGTCGCCATCTGGTTGCGCGTCAGCATCTTATCCAGTGTCTTGATTACAAACCCAACGGTTTTTTCCCGTTTCACAATAACCTCCTTCCCCATAATGATAAATCAATCCTTCCTTCCCTGCGAATTATATGGCAGGCCGCGAACAGTTCGACCGTGAACTGTTTCGCTGTGTACTATTTATTATATGCAATAGCAACAAATTGTCAATATACTTCATAAAATTTTCTCAATTAATATCGCGGGAGTGTGCATCCACAGCGAAGCGTTTTTGTTTTATAGGAACGAATTTTCTTTAAAATAAAAAGTCATCTGAATATTACGAATCAGACGACTTTTGATATATGCTATGTGATTTAAACTCTGCCTTATGCCTGACAGGCATGGGAAAGAATCTCATTTAAGGCAGTGCCACTGCTCGTATGGCAACGCACAATCTCTGCGTTACATTTCTCCGCTTCCGCCACGGCACAGCGTACCATCTTATGGGATACCGTGTTCGTAAACAGAATCAGCAGATCCGGCGTACCAATCTGGGTACTTAGGTTGCCCCGCATCTGAGTAAACACCTTGGCCTTACATTGATGTTCTTTACATATCTTTTTATATTGGGACACCATCCGGTCGTGCCCACCGACAATGACAACACTCATGAAAAACCTCCTTCTTCTTAACAAACCTATCCGGCACCCAGCTTACCAACGGCTTAAGCATGCATAAAAAGATGCCGTTACAACAATACTTATATGGCCTGTCACCAAAACAATATGTAGAAATCATTTGAATTAGTTATAACTAACTTATATTCATTCTACCTAACTTATGCATTATCGTCAAGGCAGTTATTGAGAAGATTTTTCCATAAGCTTGCTATCCTGATAAATTCTTGATAAAAGCGTCAAATTTTATCTGATACGAGCGAAGCTTCCTACACGACAAGATAAAGCGAATTATTTCTGATACTTCGCCATCTGTTCGCGAATCATGTCATCATTATCAAAATAATTGATACGCATGGCCGCTCTGCCATCACGAAGCGTCTCCGCCGCCACGGCCTCCGCCTTTTCGCTGCCTTCCTTTAAAATCTCATAAACAGCCGGGATGTCTTTCTCCCACTGTTTCCTTCTCTGGCGGATCGGCTCCAATTCAGCCTGCAGCACTTTCGTCAGGAACTTCTTCACCTTCACGTCGCCCAGGCCACCTCGGGTATAATGATCCTTCAACTCCTGCAAATCTTTATATTCCGGGAGAAATTCTGCAAAATGCTCCGGCTTGCTGAAAGCATCCAGGTAGATGAAGACCGGATTTCCTTCCACTTTACCAGGATCATCAATCCGAAGGTGATTCGGATCCGTGAACATGGACATCACTTTTTTCTTCACTTCCTGTTCCGTATCGGAAAGATAGATACAGTTACCCAGGGACTTGCTCATCTTCGCCTTGCCATCGATCCCCGGCAGCCGCATACATGCCTCATTATCCGGCAGAAGAATCTGCGGGTCTACCAAAGTCTCTCCATATACAGCATTAAACTTATGGACAATCTCCTTGCACTGTTCGAGCATCGGCATCTGGTCTTCACCCACCGGTACCGTCGTCGCCTTAAAAGCTGTGATATCGGCTGCCTGACTGATTGGGTAAGTAAAGAAGCCCACCGGAATGCTGGCTTCGAAGTTACGCATCTTAATCTCATTCTTCACTGTCGGATTCCTCTGCAGACGGGAAACTGTAACCAGATTCGAATAATAGAATGTCAACTCCGTCAGTTCCGGAACCATGGACTGGATAAATAACGTAGACTTGGCCGGGTCGAGACCGCAGGCCAGGTAGTCCAATGCTACCTCCATAATATTCTGCCGTACCTTTTCCGGATGATCCGCATTGTCCGTCAGCGCCTGCGCATCCGCAATCATGATAAATATCTTGTCATACTCTCCCGATTCCTGCAGTTCCACTCTTCTTCGCAAGGAACCCACATAATGTCCTACGTGAAGTCTTCCTGTTGGTCTGTCTCCTGTCAAAATGATCTTTTCCATAGCTGTCTATTCTTCCTTTTCTGTTTTTTATTCATTAGCTAACGTAATAATTATAGGGAACAGCAAATTTTTTGTCGTTCGCTATGGCTTATCTCAAGAAATCAGATCATACCATAACCTGGAAAACGAACAACTTGCCATCATTTACTCCGTTACCTTTTGTTTCTAATATCATATTATACTATATGACATCTTTTTGTCAACGAAGGAAGATTGCATTGCATCTTTTCTTTAATTATACTAAAATAAAGGCAATAACATGTAGATCATCCAAAGATAATCTTGTAAAACTTCACCACCAATAATATTCCATAACATCATCATATTCCCGGAAGAAAAACAGTTGAAAACTTTTAATACAACCGGTGCCTGTTTTCCAGCAGTGCATTATATGGTGAATATCGATAAAAAACTGGATCAGATGAAAAGAATGGTCGAAAATGGCAGTTATTTTGTGATGAATCGCCCGCGACAATACGGAAAGACTACCACACTGGGGTTGCTTGCGGATTACTTAAAAGAGGAGTACGTTGTTATTTCTCTGGATTTTCAAGGCTTAAGTGAATCTAAATTCAAGAACGAACATATATTTTCTTCTGCATTTACAAAGCTTCTGCTCCGCACTGTCAGAAATCGCAGATTTCCTATTAATGGGTTAGATGATGATACGCTAAATCAGCTGCAAGTCGAATCTGCAAGCGAAAAGGAATCCTTCGATTTGGTAGAATTATTTGTTCTTTTAAGCGATCTTTGCGAAACCGCCCAAAAACCAGTTGTCCTACTGATCGATGAAGTAGACAGTGCTTCTAACAATCAGGTATTCCTCGATTTTCTTGCCCAGCTACGTAATTATTATTTAAAACGATATACAGTCTCTACTTTTCAATCCGTTATTTTAGCCGGAGTGTATGATATCAAAAATCTGAAATTAAAAATTCGTCTTGATGCAGACCATCGGTTTAACAGTCCCTGGAATATAGCAGACTCCTTTACTGTTGACATGAGTTTTTTTGCAAAGGACATTGAAGGGATGCTTGAAGAATACGAAAACGATTACCATACTAATATGAATATCACAGAAATCGCCCAGTGCATATATGATTATACATCCGGTTATCCGTTCCTCGTTTCAAGTATTTGTAAAATTTTAGGAGAACAATTCCCGACAAATGAATCTGTATGGTCCGAACAGGGAATCGCCGAGGCAGCAAACATTATTTTAACCGAACGATCCCCTCTGTTTGACAGCATGATTCGCCAGTTAAATGATTACCCGGAACTACGCGAAATTCTTTTCAGAATATTATTTCAGGGACAACGAATCACTTTTAACCCTGACAATGAATCCATCAGTCTCGATGCCATGTTTGGGTATATCTATAACAAAAATGGTACTGTGGCCATTGCTAACAGAATATTTGAAATGCGATTGTATAATCTGTTTCTCTCTAATGAAGAGCTGCACAGTATCACTTATCAGGACGCACAACGTCTGCAAAATCAATTAGTCCATGATGGGCGATTAGATATGGATATGTTGCTGCGGAAATTTGTAGAACATTTTTCTGATGTTTATGCGGATTCTGATCAGGAATTTATCGAATCACAGGGGCGAAAACTCTTTCTACTATACTTAAAGCCAGTCATCAACGGAACCGGACATTATTATGTAGAAGCGGAAACGCGTGATATGGAACGAACCGACATTATCGTTGACTATTCAGGAGAGCAGTTCATAATCGAATTGAAAATATGGCATGGACAAGATTACCATAAAAATGGAGAAAAACAGCTTTCTGATTATCTTGACAAATACCATCTGAAAAAAGGATATCTTCTCACTTTCAGTTTCAATAAGAAGAAAACGATCGGCGTCAGCGAAGTGTCTTATGGTGACAAGATCATTGTTGAAGCGACGGTATAAACGCACCATATGAAAGCAGGACAGTCTCTCAAAACCCAGCCATCAGATAGACCTATGTCGTTTCAATCAAAAAACCATATCTCTTATTTATAACATCTATCCCAACAAAACAAAAAAGAAGACTCCCGGTATCAACAATTCAATATCGGGAAATCTTCTTTTTTATTACCTTATTTTCACATCTTATTCTATTCCAACCACATCGTAACCGGCATCTTCCACTGCTTTTTTCAGTACGTCCGCATCAACATTCGCTGCCGTCACAGTAGCGGTTTTTGCTTCCAGATTCGCCTCAGCCTTTACCCCGTCAATCGCGTTCAGCGCTTTTTCTACCGCTGCCTTGCAATGTTCGCACATCATACCTTCAATCTTTAATGTAATCATTTTTCGTCCTCCTTCATGAATTTTGTTCTTATATGATTGTTATCGTTTTAAAACTCTTAAAAATTATTATATTATCATTGCCATATGTCATACTTATGGCAAAAAATGTAATACTATGCACCATATGCGTCAAAAATGAACCACACCTGTTATAATGCATTTTCTTTATATCAACAAACTATATACCTTGCTACTTTAAAATCTTACCCAACATGGAAATCATCTCGTCAATCTTCTCTTCCCGCTCTTCCTGGGTCTCCGCGTTAGCAACGCAACTCTTTAAGTGCGCGGCAAGAATCTCTTTGTTCGCTTTACTCAAAATGGCTTCTGTCGCCATGAGTTGATGGGAGATATCAATACAATAGCGGTCTTCCTCAATCATTTTTAAAATACCATCTATCTGCCCTCTGGCCGTCTTCAACAATCTCTCTATCTTCTTTTTATCCGCCTGCAAACAAACACCTCCCTGTCCATAACCCGCTTTATGACCTGCGAGAAGCAGACATCATTCACAAGAACCGCCCCAAAATCATTATTAACAGCACCTCAAACACCCCACAGGGGTGTGGTAATCATTTATTTGATTATAAAGCGAATCAATACCGTTGTCAACTTTTATTTCCAAAAACTCTTTCGTAATAACTTATGGCTGTTTTTCATGGCAGGCGTAAATATTACGGAGTGCAGCGGCAGGTAATTCCTCTTCGCCATCTTAAAACATTTAATATCGGCACGCTTCTCATAATATATTAAACTAATATATCAAACAACCGCTTCCATAAAAATTTTATCGCCATAGGCTACTCTTTTTTAACCCACTTCTTTTTTCTTATTTTCAATAGTATAGCACAAATATTCCACCCATGCTATGACAGAATGGATTACTTTACATTTCGAACTTTCTCAGCCGCCTCACCATTGCAACACCAATGCGACACAGCGGCATAGTAATTAATAGTAATAAAACATTGCATGTTTTAAAAAAAAACTATAGACGAATCCATGAATTTGTGAGAAAATACTAAATATGTGAGGACGTTTGTCTTGACTTAGGGGTTACATGCATAAGTCTTTCACAAAAACAAATCAGCATAAACCGAAAGGAGTATTAACATGATTATTTCACAAGAAGTCGAAAAAATGTGCCCAGTAGCTCAGGGCGTACATCACGGAGCCGCTCCTATTCCAGAAGAAGCGAAATGGGTTAAGGCCAAAGAAGTTAAAGACATTTCCGGATTTACACATGGTATTGGCTGGTGTGCTCCGCAGCAGGGTGCCTGTAAGCTGAGTCTGAATGTAAAAGAAGGTATCATTCAGGAAGCTTTGATTGAGACCATCGGATGTTCGGGCATGACGCATTCTGCAGCGATGGCTTCTGAGATTTTACCAGGCCTTACCGTCATGGAAGCTCTGAACACAGACCTTGTCTGTGACGCTATCAACACGGCAATGCGTGAATTATTCTTACAGATCGTTTACGGACGTTCCCAGTCTGCATTTTCCGAAGAAGGACTTCAGGTGGGCGCTGGTCTTGAGGACCTTGGAAAAGGACTTCGCTCCCAGGTTGGTACGATGTATGGTACTCTTCAGAAGGGACCACGTTACCTTGAGATGGCAGAAGGATATGTTACAGGGATCGCTTTAGACGAAGATGATTTAATTATCGGTTACAAGTTCGTCAGCCTTGGAAAGATGACTGATTTCATCAAGAAAGGGGACGACCCTAACACAGCATGGGAAAAAGCTTCCGGACAATATGGCCGTGTTGCCGATGCTGCCAAGATTATTGATCCTAGAACAGACGAAGTAATTGGTTAATCAGGAGGGAAAGAATAATGGCATTATTTGAATCATATGAGAGAAGAATTGATAAGATTAATTCTGTATTGGCAAGTTATGGCATCGCTTCCTTGGAAGAAGCTGAGAAGATTACAAAGGATGCTGGACTTGATGTATATGGCATGGTAAAAGGCATTCAGCCGATCTGTTTTGAGAACGCATGCTGGGCATACACTGTAGGTTCAGCGATCGCTATCAAGAAGGGTGCAAGAAAGGCTTCTGAAGCAGCTGCAGCTATCGGCGAAGGTCTGCAGGCTTTCTGTATCCCTGGTTCTGTTGCAGAAAACAGAAAAGTAGGTCTTGGCCATGGTAACCTGGGCAAAATGCTCCTGGAAGAAGACACCGAATGTTTCGCATTCCTGGCTGGTCATGAGTCCTTCGCAGCAGCAGAAGGTGCCATCGGTATCGTAGAGAAAGCGAACAAGGTTCGTGAAAAACCGCTCCGTGTTATCCTGAATGGTCTTGGAAAGGACGCTGCTCAGATCATCTCCCGTATCAACGGATTTACCTTTGTTGAGACAGAATACGACCCATATACCAACACTGTTAAGGAAGTTTACCGCAAAGCATACTCCGACGGTTTACGTTCAAAGGTTAACTGCTATGGCGCCAACGACGTATGTGAAGGCGTTGCTATCATGTGGAAAGAGAACGTTGACGTTTCCATCACTGGTAACTCCACCAACCCGACACGTTTCCAGCACCCGGTAGCAGGTACATACAAGAAAGAAAGACTGGAAGCAGGAAAGAAATACTTCTCCGTAGCATCCGGCGGTGGTACAGGACGTACACTTCATCCGGATAACATGGCTGCTGGCCCAGCTTCCTATGGTATGACAGATACAATGGGACGTATGCACTCTGACGCACAGTTCGCAGGATCTTCCTCCGTTCCGGCTCACGTTGAGATGATGGGTCTGATCGGCATGGGCAACAACCCTATGGTTGGAGCTACCGTAGCTGTTGCTGTTTCGATCGAAGAAGCTGCTAAGGCTGGGAATTTCTAGAAAAGCCAAACGGGGTTAGCATTACGCTAACCCCGTTTTTTCATTCGTTCTCATCCGAAGCAGTCGGATCACTCTCCTCTAAAATCTCACTGGAATGGGAGGTCGTACTGTCGCTCTCCGATTCTGTAGTTGAATCACCATCACTTTCTGTCTCCGCGTCAGCTTCAGATACTGTATCGGTGAATATCGCTTTCAGCTGCTTCACATCAGCCTTCGTCGCCTTATACCAGGTTTTGTTGCCATTCATGTTCTCGATGCTGTAAAACTTATCATAGATGGTAAGAATCAGGGTGTTTCCGTGATGATAGAACGTATAGACGACGGTATCCGGCTCATAGGTCGTCAGATTTTTCTTCTTCGCGTGTTTCTGCCAGTATTTTTCCGCCTTGCTTTTACTGCTTTTGGTCTTATCCATCTTCAGAATCAGGTTCGCTGCCGCGACGGCGGTATCATTCTCATAACAGTTTTCATCCTCATCCGTAATCAACGGGGCGTCCGCCAGCCGGTGCAGCAGACTGGAATCGGGATAGCCATCGGTATAATGAAGGAACGCTTCTCCAAGAGCCGAAGCATTATAAGCGTAATAAACGTTATTGGGCAGGTCGGTAAAGACGACATAATCCCCTTCATAAACATAAATCTCATAAATGGCGTTGTCCTCATCATACAAAATGTATTCATAGCCGGGACCATACTTTTCCTCAATCTCTTCCGGCGTATATTTCGTTGTGAGATCGGCCCGCGCGGCAATTGCTGTCGCAATGGAAAACGCTGCCTCATCCTCCACAAACTCGCTTCCTTCCATATTATCGGCATAACCCACCTCGAGTTTCACCAGCGTATCACGCGCTATCTTGCCCAGATAATCGGCGGCTCTGGTCTCATCTACTGAAGGGCCTTCCTCTTCTTCCGCCTCCTGTTTTAACCGTTCAATCTCTTCTTCCAGTTCTTCATTCTCCTGCTGTAATTCCTGATAATAGGTGGACGAAAGAACTTTCTTTTTCGACGCTTTACATCCGGTCAGCATACACAATGCAAGAACACAGAGAGCGACTGAGCCTAGTATTTTTCTGTAGTTCATCTTCATATTCTGTCTCCGTCAATCTATACCAAACATGTTTTTTCGCGCTTTTTTCTTAAATCACCTGACGCCGCCATATGTTGAATACATATTATAAGATATGCTCATATCACAAGTCATTTCTCACTCATCCTTCGCAACAATCTCATTCTGATTTTTGTAGATGGAATGTGCTTCCACGTAACCGCGCACGCTGGAGAGTGGGTAGATATTCGTGTGACGGCCGATAATGGAGCCCGGATTGAGAACAGAACCGCAGCCCACTTCCACATAATCTCCGATGATCGCCCCCACTTTCTTCATGTGTGTCTCCACTTTATATTCGCCAATTCGAATCTCCACCAGCTTCTTATCGGACTTTACATTGGACGTGATGGATCCGGCGCCCATATGGGATTTGTATCCCAAAATGGAATCACCCACATAATTATAGTGCGGTACCTGAGCCCGGTCGAAAAGAATCACATTTTTTAACTCTGTAGAATTACCGACTACAGCGTTGGCGCCGACGATGGCATTGCCGCGGATAAAGGCGCAATGACGAATCTCCGCTTCCGGACCAATGATGGCCGGACCGGTGATGGATGCAGTCGGTGCGATCGTTGCGGACCGGGATACCCACACATTTTCCTTCAGCTCATCATAATCACTTTCCGGCAGAAGATATCCTACCTCCAGGATAAAATCATGTATCTTGGGAAGAATCTCCCACGGATACGTCGTCTCCTCAAATAATATTGATGCGATGGTTCTATCTAAATGCTGAAATAAAGCCTTATTGTACACTCGTTTCATATGCTTTTCCGACTGTTCCCAGTCTCTCCTTTCTCACATTATCATGTCCATGAATACCTGTGCATTCTTGTTGCCGTATACATTACTATACCATCTTAACTGTCACATTTCCTGACTGCATGTCTGCAATCTACCAGGAATCCCTTACTTATCCTCGCGATTCTTTTCCTTGTAATCTGCCTCCTGCAATCCGTCAAATGTCACTTTCTTAATGATAGTACTATTCTAACAAAGGTTTTGCCAGGAATCAAGACAGATATCAATCAATAAATTCCAACCGCCACTGATATCTTCCCGTTTTTTCATCCTTTTCATAATAAAAATAAGCTGCAAATTTATTCCCCTTTTTGCTGACACATCCCCGGAATCCGACCTTACCGTGCTCGAGCAAGATTTTTACCATCTCGTAAGAAACCTTTTTGCCAAGGGAAGTGATCAATCGGTCGTTTTTCCAGATAGCAAATTTACATCCTTCTTTCCAACGGGAACATCCAAAGGCTTTTTCCGTTTCGATGACATCCGCCCCGCATTCCGGGCACTTCCCTGCAGGTTCTGTATGCAGCGGCTGAAAAGAGCCACCGCCAAAGGTCGTATCTTTCTTGATACTATCCACAGATGTTTTCACAAAGTCCGTGACAAAGGTAAGGAATTCCTCTTTCGTATGTTTTTTCTTCTCGATATCCGAGAGAGTCTTCTCCAATCGACCAGTATATTCGAGGTCGAAAAGCTCCCGCACGGGAAATGTCTCTACCATTGTGTTCCCCAGTTCGGTGCAGGTCAGGCTCTTTCCCTTAGCCTGAATGTAACCCACATCCTTTAACTTCTTAATGGTTTCCGCCCTGGTCGCCGGTGTGCCAATACTGAACCCGCTGAGGATTGCCATCATCATCTCCTGGTCATCCTTTTCTTCGTATTTCCGTCCACAGGTCTCCATAACCCGGAGCAGCGTTTTCTCGGTATGGGGCTTGGGAGGTTTTCTCTCTACCTCATTTACCTCTGCCTGCACCAGGGAAACGATGTCTCCTTTCTTCACATTAGGGAGGAGAACTTCTTTAGAATCAATCCCTTCGATCTGTTTCCATCCAGGCTCATTCTGTATCTTCACTTTTGACAGAAAATCTCCCGGCAATTCCATGTCCTGCATCTTGATGCGAAGTTCTGTGTCTTCTGCCAGCGCCACCGGCATGAACTGTGCCAAAAATCGGTTCAGAACAGCCTGATAGACGATTCTTTCCGCATCATTTAGGTTCTTCGGAACCACATAAGTAGGAATGATTGCAGAATGACTCTCCACTTTTTTGCTGTCAAATACCCGTTTTGACGTATGAAATGCAATCTGTTCCTTAAAAGGACTCATCGCCTGATGAATCTCCAGAACCTTTTTCGTCTTTCCGATCAGGCTTTCATCCAGAACCACACTGGCTGTTCTGGGATAAGTAATAAATTTCTTCTCGTACAGATCTTGTGCCGTTTTCAAAACACGGTCGGAAGTCCAGCCCTTATATTTACTGGGGATAAAACCCTGCAGCTTGGAAAGATTAAAAAGCTAGGGTGCATATTCTTTCTGTTTCGTCACCTTCTTTTCGATAATCTCCGCCGGATGTCCTACGATACGATTTTTAATCTGCTCCAGCTCTTCCGGGGAATCAAACTTTTCATTCTTCTCTACATAATATATGCCTTCAAACTTTTCTTTAGTATCGGTTTCGAAAATTCCTTTTAATTTATAGTATTTCGTCACTTTAAAGTCACGGATTTCCTTATCCCTGTCATAGATAATCTTGAGGGTCGGCATTAATACCCTGCCGACATTATACAGACGACTGTTGCGTCCAGTGCGGCATTTCAACGTTGCCACTGACGTCAGATTGATGCCGATGAGCCAGTCCGCGATCTGCCTTCCGAAGCCGGCATCCTGAAGCGGGCGCATCTCCTCATTGGGCTTGAGATGATCCAGGCCACGTCGCACTTCATTGGCTGTCCATTCGTTTAAAAGAATCCTTTCCACCGGCTTACCCGGCTGAATGTACTGAAGAATCTCGTCAGCGATAATCTGCCCTTCCCGGTCGTCGTCGGTAGCGGAAATGATTCCTTCCACATCCGGCCGCTCAGCCAGGTTTTTTATGATATTCATCTGCCGGACAACACCAGCGTCCGGTTTCTCTTTCGCCTTACCGTCCGTTTTTAATTTATATTGGTAACTTTCCGGAATATAGGGGAATTTCTCCATTCTCCACGTCTTCATTTCCGGATCATAATCTTTTGCATCATAAAGTTGCAACAGATGGCCAAATGCCCAGGTAATGATATAGTCATTCCCTTCAAAATATCCGTTTTTGCGGACCGCACCTGTGGCATCCGCAATATTTTTTGCAACAGATGGCTTCTCAGCGAGTATCAATTTTTTCATCATGCCATCCCTGCCTTTCTTTTATTTTGCAAATATTACTATAAATAAGCATCCTCTCACGAAGAGTCATGAACAGATACAACTATAACACATTCCTCTTTCCATGTCACGTACTTGGACAATGACATAGGATGCTCCTAAACTTCGATATAAAAATGGTATAACTTTTCTCCTGTTATGTGGTATAGTAAGATATAAGGAATCGGGTAGTATGCTGCCTGTATTTTACACCAAAACAAAAGTCTGCCCTGCAGACACCATAAAAGGAGGTACTTATGACACCAAAAGAAACCGCATGCAAGCTTCAGGCAGAACACGTGATACAGAACATGAAAAAGCGTAATTTTGACGCATTTTACTGCCCGACAAAGGAAGAAGCGTTAGAAAAAACGCTGTCCATCATAGAAAAAGGTTCCGTTGTCGGCAGCGGAGGTTCCACGACCATTAACGAGATAGGGCTTCTGGATTACTTAAATTCCCACCCGGAGGATTATACCTATGTGGATCGTTCCCTGGCAAAAAATCCGGAAGAAGCCAGACAGTATCACGCGAAAAACATTCTTTCTGATTATTTTCTCATGAGTTCCAATGCCTTCACCCAGGATGGACAGCTGGTAAATATTGATGGCAACGGTAATCGGGTCAGCTGTCTTTGTTTCGGACCAAAATATGTCATTGTTGTCGTCAGCATGAACAAAATGGCTCCGACCGTGGAAGACGCTTACAAAAGGATCCGCCAGGAAGCCTGTCCTCCCAACTGCATCCGTCTGAATCTGAATACGCCTTGTGCCAAAACCGGTATTTGCACAGAATGTTCTGCGGCGACTTCCATCTGTGATTACTTTGTAACCACCAGAATGTCCCGCTACCCGGGCCGGATTAAGGTTATCCTGGTCGGTGAACCTCTGGGATTTTAGATAAGGGAAACGTTTTTTATCTGACGAAAAATGGAGTACCCCTCAAATAAGACAAGCTCTCTCCGAGCAAACAGTCTAAAGACCATTTCTCGGGAGAGAGCCTATCTGTTATCGTTTCAATTCCAACGATGCCTTCCGGTCAACGATGTGCTTTTGTGATATCTATCCTTATTTGATATCTTCATATATCGGATATTTTCCAGTAAGTTCCTTTACAATCGCTTCCGCTTCTTCCAGCTTACCATCGATGATCGTCAGCTTAATCGCCTCTGCCACCCGAATCATATCATCCTCTTTCAGCCCGCGGGAAGTCACAGCCGGCGGGCCGATACGAAGAACGCTGGTCACGAACGGAGACTTGAGATCTTTCGGTACCGTGTTCTTGTTACAGGTAATGTGAACGGAATCCAGCAGCTTCTCCATATCTTTTCCGGTCAGTCCCATCTTGCGCAGGTCCACGAGCATCAGATGATTATCCGTACCGCCGGAAACGATATCAAAGCCTCTCTCCATCAGGGCTCCTGCCAGAGTGCTGGCATTCTTCACAATCTGTTTCTGGTACTCTTTAAATTCCGGAGATAAGGCTTCCTTAAAGCATACGGCTTTGGCCGCGATCACATGCATGAGTGGTCCGCCCTGCGTTCCCGGAAATACTGCTTTATTGAAGTTATATTTTTTATTCACCTCTTCGCTGGATAAGATCAGCCCACCTCTCGGTCCGCGGAGAGTCTTATGGGTCGTCGTGGTCGTCACATGCGCATAAGGAATCGGGCTTTCATGAACGCCTGCTGCCACAAGTCCCGCGATATGAGCCATATCTACCATCAAGACAGCGCCAACCTCGTCCGCGATCTCCCGCATCTTCTTAAAATCAATCTTTCTGGCATAAGCGCTTGCTCCCGCAATAATCATCTTCGGCTTACATTCCAAAGCGATTCTTCTGACCTCGTCATAATCGATAAATCCATCATCATTCACTCCATAAGGCACACAATGATAATTCTTTCCGGACATATTAACGGGACTCCCATGTGTCAGATGTCCGCCGTGATCCAGGTTCATTCCCATATAGGTGTCACCCAGATCCATCACAGCAAAGAATACAGCCATGTTCGCCTGCGCACCGGAATGAGGCTGCACATTCGCGTATTCACAGCCGAATAATTCTTTCGCTCTGGCAATAGCGAGATTCTCTACCACATCAACATACTGGCAGCCGCCGTAATATCTTTTTGCCGGGTACCCTTCCGCGTATTTATTCGTCAAATGACTGCCCATAGCTGCCATGACTGCTTCGGATACCAGATTCTCTGAAGCAATCAGTTCCAGGTTATCTCTCTGACGTCCCAGCTCATCCCGCATCGCCTGTGCAATCTCGGGATCAGCTGCTTTTACATAGTCAAAACTAAACATTTCTCTTTCCTCCGTATCTGATGATGTCTTATCTATGATCTCATTTATCTTTCAGTAAACGGCCTTATATCGATTACAATCGTTTCACAGTATATCATAGGGTTGTCGCCTTCGCAAGGGTTCCGTTTAACTTTTTATTTTTAAAAATGTTTCGTACCATATGAGCAATGTAATGATTCGACCGAAAATATAATTATAAAATCTCTATTACCTCTCTGACATTGGACACGCCACAGATTTGAATCCGCTTTTTGTATGACTCTTCCAGAGACTCCACATTGGTCTTTGGAATGATACAGCGGGTAAACCCCATCTTGATTGCTTCGTTTAATCTTTGTTCCACGAAACCGACGCCCCGCACTTCTCCGGTAAGGCCCACTTCCCCAAAAATCATCGTACCATGGTGCACCGGTATGTTTCGATAACTGGAGATCACGGCACACACGATCCCCAGATCGATGGCTGGCTCTCCCAGCCGCATGCCGCCGGCCAGGTTCACATAAGCGTCACACCCGCCCAGCTGCATACCCGCCCTCTTTTCGAGTACGGCCAGAAGAAGATTCACCCTGTTGAAGTCGATCCCCACAGAGGTTCTCCTGGGCATATTAAAGCTGGTGGGCGATACCAATGCCTGTATCTCGATCAACAATGGTCTCGTCCCTTCCATGGAACACACCACGACAGAACCAGAAGAATCCAGCGGTCTCCCATCCAACATAACCTGGGAAGGATTGGACACCTCAAATAATCCTCTCTGCTTCATCTCGAAAACGCCAATCTCGTTGGTGGAACCGAAACGATTTTTGACACCCCGTAAAATACGATATACCGCATTTTGCTCCCCCTCAAAATATAATACGGTGTCTACCATATGTTCGAGCGTTTTCGGTCCGGCGACGACACCTTCTTTGGTGACGTGCCCAACAATAAAAACCGCGATCCCCTCCTCCTTCGCCAGCTGCATCAGCACGGAGGTGACCTCTCTTACCTGACTGATACTCCCAGCCGCCGAAGTAATCTCCTCACTGGACATGGTCTGAACAGAATCCACCACGACCATATCCGGTTTTTCTTCACGGATCATGTCCGCCGCGACCATAATATCCGTCTCGCATAAGAGGTAGATATCTTTTTGGAAATCTCCCAGGCGATCCGCCCTCATTTTAATCTGTTTTAAAGATTCCTCTCCTGACACATAGACGATATTTTTCCCATCATTCGCCAGATTGCGGCATATCTGGAGCAGAAGTGTTGACTTTCCGATGCCCGGATCTCCGCCGACAAGAATCAGAGAACCCTTTACAATACCGCCCCCGAGCACTCGATTCAGCTCCGGAATGCCGGAATCCATCCTCTCTTCCTCTTCCATCGACACTTCAAATAATCCTGTCAGCTTCCGTTTACCCCTGCTTCCGGAAGATAATCCAGACATCCTGCCAGAACTGGCCGGCACCGCTTTCTCCTCCACCAGGGTATTCCACTCTCCACATCCGGGGCACTGCCCCATCCATTTCGTGGATTCGTACCCACATTCTTTACAAAAAAAGACAGTTTTTACCTTTGCCCTTGCCATATTCTTTCCTTTCCAGATGTTAGAACAAGAAAAACTGCTGCAAAAATGCTCTGACCGTTTATGCCTTCTCTCAGAAGGTCATAACATAACCATTTTGCAGCAGCTTCGCTTCTTAATCATACTCCAAACGGAATCCATCGTTCCTATATGCTGTCAGATGCGAACAAGTAGAATTATTTTAGATATGATGATGTATCCCCTTATCGCTTCACAACCCGGACACCGGCGGATTCACCTTCATTGAGTTCTATGCTGAAATCAATCTTTCCGCCCAGGGAAGACCGCATCTTACCGATATTCATGTCATCAATAAACACTTCGTATTCCGTCTCTGGCTCAACCTCCAACGTGATATGTATGTCATCCGGCGCCTCTGTCACGAAGGTAATCTGACGTTCTGACGCCTTATAATCATGGACTGCGGATCCCGGTATCGATTCATATACGACTCCCCCGTTCTTTTCCAGACGGGTAATCTCCCGAAACGTCTTTACCTTGTATGTAGAATCCTGAAACCTGAAGTCCGCTAACTTGGTCTTAGTCTCTAAACTGTAATCGCCAAAACTGATGCTGTCCTGTCCTTCTGCTCTCAGTAATTCTTTCACGTTAGCCATAATAATAAATCCTCCTACTTGCGATCAATGAAATCGCTCTACTTCTTTTAATGCTTCCTGTAAAGGTTCGCCGACATCACCTGGCGAGCATGCCGATCCCTTATGAGTGAAACCGGTGTTCAAAGGATCGCCTGTCCTTTTTAAAGAAGCAACATCTCAATCCTTTAAACTCCACATCATAAGCTAGTGTGCCGTCTCAATCATTTTTAAGTTATAGTGCTGAATATGTCGTCATTCCGCAAGGCGAAGGAAGGAGGCGTAGCGGGCTACGTCGACTGACGACAACGCAGAGGATGGCGACATAGGCAGTGCTATAATTAAAATTATGATTGAGACGGTACACTAGATTCATTATACAAGAAACAGAAGAAATATTCCACAGAAAACATATTAATTTTTCATTACTATTAGAGAATACATATCTTCTCCTCCTGCACCCCGAGGGTAATCTGCGCACCCTTTTTGATATGGCCGAGAAGGTATTCATC